>DKJY01000116.1 GCA_002454955.1 Bacteroidales bacterium UBA6680 | reverse complement strand
TCCCACTCTCCGTAAATACTTGAGAATCCTCTTGAGTAGAGTATATTACCACTTTTAGGGTCAGATACTTCAAAAAAGAATTTACCAAGGCGTAGTTCATCAATCATAGTTGTTTTGCTTCCTGCCCACTCTCCGTCATTAAGCATGGCATCAAAGGCAAAATGCTCTTCGTCTGCGTTTCCTGTATGAAAATAATCAAAACGCATTGTTGCATCGGTAAAGTATTTATTATACTGCGCATTGGCAATATTCACCCCAACAGTAACTAATGTGATAATAAATAATAATCTTCTCATAATTATAGTTTTTAGTTTTGTTGTGTAATGTAACAAAGTGCTATAATAACTGCAATAGTTTGATATAACTTTATCCTGTTGTCTCAACTTAGAGTATTCCAATGCATTAATTATTTTCTACATATAAAATATCCCAGTACCTGACAGTAATACAGATACCGGGATATTCATAAATTAAACCTTATGTAGGTTAACAGATAAGTTTATACCCCACTCCTCTTACATTAATAATCTCAATACGCGGATCTTTAGCCAGATACTTTCTTAATTTTGTTATAAATACATCCATTGATCTGGCATTAAAGAAGCTATCATCGCCCCAGAGTTTACGAAGAACCGCATTGCGCTCCAATACGCTGTTTCTGTTCTCACACAACATCAACAGTATCTCTGCCTCTCTGCTTGTAAGTTTACGCTCAGTCCCGGAAAGTATAAGTATCTGCCTGTTATAGTCAAATAGATATGTGCCTATGTTATATTCCTTCTGAACAGGTATTGTCTCTACAACAACACCTTCGCGTTTTACTATAGATTTAAGTCTTATAATAAGTTCTTCAATACTAAAAGGTTTCTTAATATAGTCATGTGCTCCAAGCTCAAATCCTTCTATTACATCTCGTGTTTGCGATTTTGCTGTAAGAAATACTATTGGTAATGCCTTGTTAAACATTCTTATCTCTTTAGCAAGTTCAAAACCATTCATTCCCGGCATCATTACATCTAATACACATATATCAGGTTTTTCACTTTTAAGCTTTAAAAGCGCCTCGTTTGCACTACTGCAATATATAACATCAAAATCGCGTATCTCAAGGCTCTCAACAACTATCATTGCTAAAGCCTCTTCGTCCTCAACATATAAAACCTTTATCTTACTCATATGCAACAGGTATTTTTATAGTAAACTCTGTGCCTACACCTGGTCTACTCTTTACATTTATTGTCCCGTTATGTTTATTTACAACATGATTAACATAACTCAATCCTAAACCAAAGCCTTTAATTGTATGCATTTTATCAGACTTTACTCTATAGAATTTATCAAATATATATTTCTGATTCTCTTTTGAGATACCAATACCATTATCTGTAACTATTAATGAAACAAAACCCTTATCTACATTACATCTTACATCTATTTCAGGTTTCTTGTCGCAATACTTAACAGCATTATCAAGCAGATTATTTATAAGGTTTTGTATATGCATTCTATCAGCAAATATATCTGCATTGCAATCTGCATTCAGTTTTATCAGAACATTATCGTTATGTTGTAGCCTGAAACGATCAACAGTATCAGTTAACAACTGGTTTATTCTTAGTTTCTCAATATTAAGATCAATACTATCTTTTTCATATGCCGATATATCCAGAACTTTCTCTACCATAGAGTTTAGTCTTAACAGTTCATTCTTTGATACCGACAGGTATTTAGTTGTTTTCTCTTTATTATCTAATACACCAAAATTTTGCATAGCCTCAACTGCTGCCGAAACTGTTGCAATAGGTGTTTTAAACTCATGTGTCATGTTACTTATAAAGTCGTTCTTCATATCAGACAGCTTCTTCTGTTTATATATTGTATATAACATATAAACCAGACTAACAACAACAACTATAACAAGCATAAGCGATGTAGCAATACTTAGCCACATTCTTGTAAGCAATAAAACTGTTTTATCTTCAATAATAACTTTTATCTCTGTTTTATCAGAATATATACGCCCAACTCCCATTGAAACATCTGCATTATTAAACTGATCTGTTAACAGTGTATCACCAGCAATCATCTCTCCTTTTTTAAACATTGCCATACTATACTCTGTAGAGATACCTCTGTTATTTAGAGCCTCTGAATATAGAGTATCCAGACTTTCAAGATCCATCTCCATATCAAGCATCTCTGAAACAACACGCATAACAATATCCTGCCAAGAGGAGTTACTCATATCAAAATCATCAGCTGATTCTACTGTAAATGTAGAATCAGATATCATTGCTATTGAATCGGGGTACATATCCAGTGGTAATGAATCTTTTGTAATCTTTATTGTTACATTTTCTGGTTTTATCTTACCTCCTTTTCCATTCAAAAAGTTAATAAGAGATACTCCATCCTCTATACTATCATTCTTAATATGGGGTGTTACCTGAATGCTTGATGCACCAAATCTTTTTATACTATCTGCCTTGCTTGCCAACTCATTATGAACTGCTTCACTTAATGCACTGGTTATATCTTTTGAGAATCTGTCTTCATTAACCTTATATGTATTAGCAATCCAGTATAGCTGAAAAGTGATAACAGCAATAACAGATATTGTAACAAAAAAAAGCAGGTATCTTAGTTTCTTCATCTTCTGATTTATTATCTATTCTTTATCAAAAGTATATAACATAAATATAATATAAGTATTCTGTTAACACTCGTTAACACAAAATAACCAATAGATAACACAAACACACCCGTATGCTCAATAATTTTGTAGCTGTAGAAATAAAACATTAATCTAATTAAATATACAGTTATGAAACATCTTGTATTAGCATTTATGGCAACCATTATTATGGTATCGGCAACAGCTCAGAAAATTACAAATGGGATTGCACTATATGAGCAAAAAATAAACGTACATAAAAATCTCTCTGAAGAGCAGATGGCTCTTAAACACCTTATACCTGAATTTATGACTAACAATATTGAGTTACACTTTAACAACGGTATTGCCAGAACCAAAGAGGGCAAAAAAGTAGACAACGGAAGTATACAGGTTAGCTCTTCTGTTCAGGATATGTTTATTAACTACAAAACAGGAATAACAAAAAGCTATACAACACTTGGAGATGAGAAATTCTATACCGAAGATAGATTTAAAAAAGGTAGTGTTAAATTAATAAACAAGACTAAAAAGATTGGTCAATATGCTTGTAAAGGAGCTATAATTGATAGCGACAAAGGAGATAAAATGACAATATGGTACTGTAAAGATCTTCCTAAGAATCTATCTCCTTTAGGACTTTTAGATGTTGATGGAATGGTATTGCAGATTGAAGGAGAATCAATATCATACACATTTAAAAGTATTAAGAAAGGGAAAGCAGACTTATCAATATTAAAAGAGCCAAAAGGATACAGAAAGGTAACACCTGAGCAGCTCGCTGATCTTTCTGAGGAGTATTATGAAGAGATGATGCCAAATTAATGCAATAACTTCAGTGTAAGGGAAAGCTATACTAAACAGCGAGATACAGAATTAAACTGTATCTCGCTCCCACAAGGTATAACCGATAAAACTTAAAATATTAAACAGGCATGGTAACAATTAAAATCATGTGTGTTTCGTATATAAAAAATTAAGACGTATGAAATTATCAATAGAAAACCTATCTAAAACATATCCTAATGGAGTAAAAGCACTCAATAACCTATCATTAGAGATTGGACAAGGTATGTTCGGACTACTTGGTCCTAACGGAGCTGGAAAGAGTTCATTAATGCGTACAATTGCTACGCTACAACATGCCGACAGCGGCAATGTAATATTCAACTATATTGACATAGTAAAACAACCAGAAGAGTTAAAGAAGACATTAGGCTATCTTCCACAAGAGTTTGGAGTCTATCCAAGAATAAGTGCTAAAGAGTTGCTTAATCACTATGCAATATTAAAAGGCATTACCAATCGCAAAGAGCGTAAGGAGAGTGTTAATTATCTGCTAAGTTTAGTTAACCTGTATCAGCATCGTAAAAAGAGTGTTCATACATTCTCTGGTGGCATGAAACAACGTTTTGGTATTGCTGTTGCACTTCTTGGAGACCCTAAACTAATTATTGTTGATGAACCTACTGCTGGTCTTGATCCGGCAGAGAGAGTAAAGTTTAACAATCTGCTTAGTGATATAAGCGATGATAAGATCGTGATTCTGTCTACTCATATTGTTGAGGATATCAGCGATTTATGCAATAACATGGCAATTATTAATAACGGAGAGCTTATCCTTCAGGGAAGACCAGATGAACTTATTTCAGGAATGGATGGCAAGATATGGACTAAGAGAGTAAATAAGAGCGATATGGAAGATATTACCAAATCAAACAATGTAATATACTCGCATCTTAATTCGGGCAAACCCCTTGTACACGTATTTGATGAGGACAATCCAGGTAATGGATTTAAAGAGGCAAATGCTTGTCTTGAAGATGTATACTTTACAGCAATTAAAAACTAAAAATTTAATATTATGATTTCAAAGATTATAGGTTTTGAGATAAACAGAGCCTTTCGCAGTAAATCAACATATATATACTTTATAATACTTTTTCTGCTGGCTTTCTTATTTATAAATACTGTTGGTGGTGCCTTTAAAGCTTTTAGAATACAGGTATCAGGCGATAATATATTCATAAATTCTCCAACTGTTATTGATCTTGTACTATCAATGTTTAGCTTTCTTGGTATATTCATAACTGCAGGAGTAATAAGTAATATTGTATATAAAGATTACAGGTACGATAGTCTCTCGTTAACGTTTACAACTGGTGTAAAGAAATTCGATTTTCTTTTCGGACGTTTTGCAGCATCAATAGTGATAAATCTATTTATATTTCTGGCTCCTACATTAGGTATAATATTAGGCTGTAATATGCCATATCTTAATCAGGATCTGTTTGGAGAGTTTATGCCAATGGCATATATTAATACCTATCTGGTACGTATTATTCCGAATCTGTTTTTTGTATCGGCAATATTTTTTACACTTACACTTCTGCTACGTAATATTGTTGTAAACTGGTTTGTAATAATTGCACTATATGTTCTGTATGCAATGGGCGGAAGGTTAATAAGTGATCTGGATAATCAAACACTTGCAAGTATTATTGACCCATTCGGACTGGCTGCCTCACTAAATGTTACCAGTAACTTTTCTGCTGAAGATTCTAATAAAAATGTTGCTCCTCTTGTTGATGTTTATCTGTGGAACAGATTATTATGGACCGGCATCGGTCTTATCACACTAATATTTGGTCTGTTTAGATTCAGGTTTACATACGACACAAGAAGTATACGTATTAAGAAGATCAGAAAAAATATAGATACTGAAGATACAAAAAGAACTGATCCTGCAATTGATACGATACCAGAAGCAAAACAGAGATTTGGTTTGAGACACAGTATTACAGCTTTTCTGACTCTCTACAAAAAAGAGTTGAAAGGATTACTACGCAATACCTATTTTATCCTAATCATGATTATAGGTGTTGGATTTCTTTTAGCAGCATCGCAAGCCATTGGAAAGATATACGATACAGAAACATATCCGGTAACATATCAGGTAATAGGTATACTTGGTGGTACTTTCAATATATTCATTATGATAGTTATCATACTATTCTCCGGTGAGATGGTATGGCAAGCAAGATCATTGAAAGTACATGAAACAGATAACATACTACCGCTTAAGAATTATCACTATCTGGGAAGTAAAATTGCAGCGCTAGTAACTACCATATTTATAATGTTATGTATTCTTGTATTAACAGGTATTGCGGTACAGGCATACAGAGGTTATTTTAACTTTGAACTAGGACTATATGCCAAAAGTGTACTAGGACTACAATTTTCATCATATATCCTTATTGCTCTATTAGCATTCTTTGTACAGGTACTTATAAATCATAAATTTCTGGGTTATGCAATAATGATTATATACTATATATGGGATTCACAATTTGCAGATGCTGTACTACAAAATAACCTTTATATATTTGGTGGAGTACCAGGCTACATATACTCAGATATGAATGGCTTTACTGAAGGTATGTGGGTTGTAATGTTATATAAGTTATACTGGTTTGCTTTTGCAGCAATACTAACTCTTATAGCAAATAAATTTATTGTAAGAGGTACTGAGGATAATATAAAGATGCGATGGATAAGCTTTAAACATAGTATTAATAGATCTAAATATACAGTTACAGGACTTGTTGGGGTATTCTTAATATGTGGGGGATTTATATTTTATAATACCAACATAGCTAAAGACTCTAAAAGATCATATACTATTGAGAAGGAACATGTTGAATATGAACAAAAATATAAACAATACGAAAATACTCCTCAACCAAAAATAACTGCTATTGATGCAGAATACGATATGTATCCAGAGAGTGGTAATGCCGATATAAGTGGTAAGTATACACTTAAGAATAAGACAGACAGATTTATTGATACTTTAATATTCAGTAAAGATGAAAAGAGGATAACGCAGTTTAAAATCTCTGTTGCAAACAAGCAAGTAATAAATGATGACAGATTAGGATTCTACATGTATACACTTGACAAGCCTATTGCTCCGGGAGATTCAATATATCTTAATTTCACATTTAAGCATAAAACAAATGGTTTTTCTAAAGGAGGGGTTGATGTTGTAACCAACAAAAATGGTAGTTTTATATACAATAATCATATGCCAAATTTGGGATATCAGACAGGATTCGAGTTATCGAAAAGAACGTTACGTAAAAAACACAATCTACCAGTAAAACAGTTAGAATACAAGAGAGATAGTAAAAAAGGTCTTGCATCAAACTTTATAACTGACGATGCCGATTTTATTAGATTAAACCTAAAATTAAGTACATCTGCTGATCAGATTGCTGTTGGTCCAGGATATTGCATAAAAGAGTGGTCTGAAAACGGACGTAACTACTATATATACAAGAGTGATGTTCCTGTAATAAGTTACTTTGCTGTTCTGTCTGCAAGGTATCAGGTAAAGGAGGAGACATGGCTAAGCAATAATTCAGAATTTGATCCTGTTAAGATAAAGATATATTACCACAAAGGACATGAATATAATCTCGATAATATTATTGATGGTGTGAAGTTATCGTTATCATACTACTCTGAACGTTTCTGTAAATATCCTCATCCTGAAATTAAGATTGTAGAGTTTCCACGTTTTGCTTCTTTTGCACAGTCGTTTCCTGCAATGATTCCTTTCTCTGAGGGTCTAGGATTTATTGCAGATTTACGTAAAGAGAATGAGGAGGAAAGCTTCAAGAATCTTAAAATAGATTATCCTTTATGGGTTACAGCACACGAGATGGCACACCAATGGTTGGCACATCATGTAATTGCTGCCGATACAGAGGGGGCACAGATGCTTATGGAGGCTTTAACGCAATTCAGTTCGCTTATGGTAATAAAAGAGAGATATGGCAACGAGAGACTTAAAAAGTTTTTACGCGAGGAGTTGTTCAGTTATAATTCATATAGAAAAAACGAATCGTTTGAAGAGCAACCTCTGGCAACTGTACATGGCCATCAATCTGCAATATATTATAAAAAAGGTGTTATAACTCTTAATGCTATTAACGAGTATCTTGGAGAGAATAAACTTATAGGTCTTATTGGCAATTTCATTAATAAACATAAATTTAAAGGGGCGCCATACCCAACCACTGTTGACTTTATCAATGAGTTAAAAGCAGTTACTCCAGATTCATTATTGTATACAGTTGAGGATTGGGTTGAGAAGATAGCATTCTACAAATTTGAGGTTAAAGAGGCAATATATGATAGAGATGAAAACCTGCAGTACTCTATAAAACTTACCATAGATGCTAATAAATATTATGCCGATGGTAAAGGTAAAGAGGCTGACGCAGTTATGAATGATTACATAGAGATAGGTGTATTTAACAAAAAAGGTAAGGTTATTCATAGTAAAAAATATAAACTAACAAATGGAGAGACTACAATAACTATTCCTCTTAAAAGGAAACCATCTAACGTAATTATAGATCCTAACTATCTGCTTATAACCAAAGGCATTGAAAAAGCCTCATCAAAAGTATCAAAAGCAGAAGTAGAATAACAAATAAGGGAGCTCGTTTCTGAGCTCCCTTTTATTTATTATAAATATATTGTGAGAATTAATACAATTAATTAACATTTTGTAAAACGGGTTAACCTATTAAAAGTATAAACATTATTCATAAAGCACATAAACCTAATAATCAATTCATACTTTTAGAATATTACTTAGCTAAATGTCACAACACTTTACCTTTAATACAAAAAAGCTGACTTGCATCTAACTTTTAATAAGCCTGAGTCTAAATCAGATTATTTGCAAATGAAGGTTTAGTTTACAGAAAATAATTCGTGCTCAGAGCATCTGCTACTCATCTATCTAAGAAATAAAAAAGCTGACTTGCACTTAACTTTTTATAATCCTAAATCTAAATTAGATCACTTACAAATGAAGGTTTAGCTTACAGAAATAATTCGTACTAAGAACAGCTGCTATTTATATATCTAGAAAACAACAAAGCTAACTTACAATTAACTTTTGATAAGCCTAAACCAAAATCAGATTACTTGCAAATGAAGGTTTAACTTCCAGAAAATAATTCATACTAAGAACAGCTGCCACTTATCTATCTAACAAACAAAAAACATACTAGCAATTAACTTATCATAATTGTAGAATAAAATCATGCTACTTGCAAATGCTATTTTACCTTTAGAAAAGCCTCAAAATTCATAAACATTTACAATATGTCTATTCTTTATTTTCTGCAATTATAACAAGCCTCATTAATTGATCTTGATTTTAAAAGATCTAATTATTTTTCTATTCTGAAGATAGATTATTTTTAACATGATAAATAACGTCTGATTCAGGTGTACGATAAACAATAATATTCTTTGTAACAACAACACTAAGTCCTGATACCTTATGGGTAACAGTAAGCTTCACAGTTATATTATATGTAAATGGCGAAGAATCCGGGTTATTCCACGTAACAAACACCTTATGTGCAGTATCGTCAACAATTGCACAGTTTGGTATCTCCCATTTATAGTTATAATCTGCATTACTATCAGCTGTAAAGCTATCAAGAGCTCCTCCACAATGGTTACTATTATCCTCGGTTATACTTGGCACAAACGGAGGCAATAGTGTTATATTCATAATATTATCAAGTTTCAGAGAACATCTGCTACTATTTGTTGCCAAAATATAGTACTCTCCATCTACCGTTGGAGTAAAACCTATGTTAATATTTCCTCCGATACCACTATTTACAATAGTACTTACAGCCGCATCTGTTGCCGATACAAAAACTCTGTAATCTATATTACTATCTGCCCCGCTAACTGTAATTATATCTGTTGTACCAGATATTATATTACTATTATATGTAATATTATTATCTGTTGTTGGATTATCATAAACATCAACATTTAACTCATCTGCAACACTATTACCGTCAACCTCTTCTGTAAGTGTTACTTTATTTGTACCCGTTGTAGTCCATTTAATCTGAACAGAATGAGTCCCATTTCCGCTAATTATAGTACCACCGGCAACCGTCCAGTTATATATATGTCCGGTTTTGTCCTCGCTGCTATACGTTTCTGTTTTATCAATGCACGACTCTATTGCTCCTGATACATTAGGTGTTGGCAACTCAGTAAGATTTACATTAAATGTTTCCGATACTGAACATCCGGATAGAGATGTTTGAGTAAGTTTTACAGAAGCTGTTGGTATTCCCGGATTTCCCCACGTAACCATTATTTCGTGTGTACCTACTCCGTTTGTTACAGTACCTCCAACTACCTCCCAGCTATATGTATTACCCGGCGAGGTTGAAGATCCTGATCCATACAGAACACCTGTTTCGTCATAATAGGCATCTGTTTTTCCGCTTATCGAAACTGTAGGTGTATCTTTTACCTCTATGGTAACAACCTTTGATAAATCTTTTATAGCATGCTCTCCAGAAGCATCCCATACATCAGATATCTTTATATCATAATTACCATTACCTGATATTGAGTGCAAGTCTGCTATTGGTATATTTAATATGTATTCTGTTGTATTTATCATATTAACAACTCTTTCTACGGTTCCGTTTATTGTATATTTAAAGTTGAATGGCGCCATTCCTGTAAAATCAAGCTGTAATGTAATGGTTGAACCATCGTTACAAACAGAGGCATTGCTACCTGTTAAAGAGACTGTTGGTAGTTCATCTAGACATAGTGTAAAAAATTTCTCTCCTAAATCCTGCCCCGATGATGTTCCTACATATCCATTGTTAACACCATTATCTATTATCAATCGCCCTGCACTCTCCCATGCTGAACCATTCCACAAACCAATACTAATTTTTGACTGTCTGTCGGATATATTATTCGGTACAATTGCACTATACTGATCCCAACGTATTCTGACACCAGTTTTATTGTTACCATACGATTTTACACGCCAATACTCATTATCAGATACTGTTTTTACAGGATATACAACACTATTACCATTCATTCCTGACAATGATGGATTCTCATTAAAGTACTCAGCCTCCCAAAAGCTACTAATAGGTGTCTCTGTATTAAACAGCCTCACAACTCCCTTTCGTCCATTATCTCCAACAGGAAAATCATAACTGTCATAACTACCAATTAATTTCTGCATTGGACCATCTATAAAACTATCATCCCCAGATATCTTAACAGCATCCTGTGCTTCATTATTAATCTTTATTATTGACGAAGACTGGGTTGTGACAATTCCCTGTTCTATATTCAGTTCACCATTAAGCGTAGCATCAGAACCTGTAATATTAAGCTTATCAACATTATCAACAATTATTGTATTAAATGTCTGCTCTGTATTCATTATCATATTCTGTTCTACTGTATTAACAAATTTAATCCGACTATTTCCGGCAACAAACTGAGATGTAGCTTCATTTATCCAGTCTCCATTTAATGTTATTAACCTATTAAACCCACCATTAACAAGTGTTACATTATCTAGTAACCTGACATTTCCTTTTGCATGAAATCCATTATTTGCAATAGAAACTGTTCCGTTGCCTGAAAAGGTAACATTCTGATATTCTCTTGTCTCTGGTAGTGTTCCTGTACCAAAATACTCAACTGTACTATTTTCTGTATTCATCATCTGAGAGAAATCTCCGCCAGGAAAAACAAAATAATTAGACGAAGATGCTTCTATCTTAAATATTCCATCTCCTTTCACAAATCCCATATCATGAAAAACAGTCTGTTTTATATTAAGTTTTCCACCTATATCTACAGAGTATGCTAGTATCCCATTATTATTAGCTGTAATATTATGTGGTGCACTTATAATAACCCTGTTACCATTTGGTGGCAATGTAGCAGCAACGCCGTTATGACCTTCTGTTGACCATGTATCAGGCGAATCCCAATCGCCATCTTTTCTACTATAGTATATCGGAATATCGTCAAAGTTAGGGTCTGCTCCAGCTGTATACTCTCCGCTAATATCACCTGTAATATTAAATAAGATTGTATTGTTTACTTTATTAATATCAGAAAATATACCTTTTGTCCAGGATATACCGTTAAACACAGCCGGTATAAACACCGATTCATCTCCATCAACATCTGATTGTTTATAATTATATATTTGAGAAAATGTAGCTCCATCAAGTCCTTTATGATAAACAGACCAATAGTAATTTAACTCATCTCCAGAGCTATTTGCCAATATTGTATGTTCAAAGTTTATGGGGCGTAACCTGATATCACCAGATGTTGTTGCTCCTGAAATATTTATTGTTACAGGAGTATATTTACCGTTTGAGCCAACCTCATATTTAAATACAGATGACCCGGTATTGAATATCTTTTTTATACCTCTATCTGTAAGAGCACCATTGGTAACTATCATTCTTGCAGCATCAAATGTTCCTATAAACTGCGAAGTACCAGACATTGTTAACAGATACTCATCTACCATTAATGATCCGTTAATTAACTCTATTCTGCCATTAACAGTAATATCATTATACAAACTCACACCATTTGTATTATTAACAGATATACTACCAAATATACCATTATCTTCACCATCAATTGTCTGTTCTATACTACCAGAAAATGAAATTTTACCTGTCCCGAACGACTGATGTTCTGATATATTATATATATCCTTCTTTACGTCAATTGTATTTCCATTATCGTTTAAAATACCTGCCAATATTCTAAGATTTGAGTTCACAGCAAGGTCACTATTCAATCCACAAACAAGTGACGATTGTTTAGCAATAGTAAGGTTTGCGAAATTAGTAATGTTCCCAGATACTCCATTAATATTTTGTGTACCACTACCAACAAACGATGTTGTTTGCGATAATGTACCTGGTTTATAACCACCATTATTAATACCAATTGACGAACTACTGTTCATATTTATAAGATCACCTGTAATCATTACGTCAATACCATTTGTATTGAATTCTGTATTTGAATTAATTATCAAACTATTTACTGTAAGTCTATGTGAATTCAGCCTTGCAGTCTTATATTCAGAATCACCATTAATCTCAATATTCCAAACAGGAGATTTAATAAAAAGATCAAAATCTGTTGAGGATAACTGGGTTGATGTATGACCTAATATTATTTTTCCTCCGGTAACATTATTTACATCAGGTAATAGGTACAGGTCGCCCAACAGGGTACCTCCTCCTTTGTATATATAAAGCTCTCCTCCGCTCATATTAAATGCACTGCCACTATTAACTATCTCTAGTTTTGGCCTATCAAGTACTGTAGCATCATTCTCTCCTCTAATAATTACCTCTCCACCTGTCTGGTTATACCTTAACGAACCCATTGAAACAGATGTAGGGCGTCTTATTTGCCCGGATATATTGAGTTGCCCGCTATATATATTCACTTCAGGATACAATGAGGCTCCATAAACAATATCATTATTAAACAGAGATGTTTGCGGACCAACATTAAACTGTCCATTAGCTACTGTCAATGCTCCTTCGAGTTCAATATCAAAATTATTACCATTATTAAGCCCTGAGCCTATCTGAATAGTTCCTCCGCCATCTAACATTATTCCGGCATTAACAGGTATAACAAATGGTTGGCTCTTGTCTAATATTAATGTAGCACTACTATTTAATCTAAATGTACCATTCAATAATTGCAGTTCTGAATCTAATGAGAAGTTATTAATATCCACAGAAAATATATTTGACCTTTCAGTTCCCTTATCAACTGTGATATTATAAAAACTATTCTGTGTACCAGTTCCACTTAAAGCCGCACTACCTAAGCCTTTAATTAAGGCACTCACATAATTAGCCCCTTCAGTAAAATCAATTATTCCGTTATTAATAATATTACCATTAAATTGTACAAGATGGTTACTACCCTCAATTAGCCTTAGTGATGCTCCTGACGAGATATTAACATCGCTATTCATTGTTATTACTGTATGATAATTTTGGTTAAACAACACGCTTCCATCTTCTATATTAAACTCATCATATATTGTAATACTATATGAATCATTATTTGATGTGTATAGATTATCGCTACCTCTTTTTGTTAACGAATTAAGAACATACATATCTGATTCTGGAAACTCTATATTACCATTATCAGAGTCTATTACCAGATTCCAATACTCATCGGTACCTGATACAATATCAGGGATATCATATGTACTTCCTGTTGAATAATAGTTAACAGTTCCTCCATTCTCACCAAGAAATGCTCCCCAATCTCCTCCAGGAAAATCAGCTATAGAGTTATTTGATGTTATCTTTAGTTCTCCCATATCTACATCTGTTAAAGAACCAATACTCCAAAATATATTTCCTGTAGATACCCCCATATCCATCACAGATCCTTTGCTTATATACAATAGTGCAGCCGATCTATTATCTGAGTTCACAGAAATAACATGGTTATTTGTTAAACCATCTCCAATAACAACTGGTGCGGAACCATTAGGAATAGATGATGCCGGAGCACCATTCCATTTCAATAACGGATCTACAGACCAGGTATCGGTATCAGACCAATTACCGCTCTGCCTGCTATAGTATGTTTCTATTGTTGTAAATGCATCTGGCTCACCTGCCGTATATACCTGTGTATCATCAAAAATACCATTAAAACTAACTCTATTACTCGATTCATCAACCTTTGATATATCATTTATAAACATCCAATTTGATGATGCAAAATAACCGGGAACATAATTGTTCTCATTCCCAGAAACATCGGTCTGATCATAGGTTATTATTGCATTAAAAATTGTGGATGGGCTACCTGTAAAACCATTCTTCCGGATACTCCAACAATAATTCAATGTATTATTTGATGCAGCGTATGCTGGTTTTGAAGAAATTGGTTTAACTGTAACGTTACCATATTCTGTAGGAACGGCAGATAGCTCTAACTCTACAGGTGTGTATTTACCAGATACTCCAACCGGAAACAACTTAGATCCAACATTATCAAACATTATAGACAAACCTCTGTCTGACATGTTTCCATTGGTCATAATCATCTTACTGCTATTAAAGTTTGTTCCTGTACCTGACATAGCATCATAAATACCTGAGCTTGCTGATAAAGAGAGCTTTTTATTATTTACATCAAATAAAGATGATGCTCCCGCTAATCTTAAATCTCCGTTAAAAGTAATATCACTATTTAATATTACATTTCCACTACTTTTGTTAAGGATAATATTACCCAGAATTCCCGTTCCGTCTCCACCAATATATTGATCGGAACTACTATTCAATAACATATATCCTGCAGTACCACTAATATACTCACCACTAACAGAAAGGTTTCCAATAAGTAATATCATATTATCATTTCCTTTTAGCTGAGCATTATCGGCAATATTAAGTTCTCCATTTACTAAAATAGTATTATCAATATTAGTCTCTGATCCGTTATTAAGCCTCAAATTATTAAAACCACCATTTACAGAACCTGATATATTAAGGTTTTGCTCTCCTGTACCAGAAAATATTGTACTATTTATCATAGGAGTGTATGCTCCGCTAATATTAAAATCATTTCCAATAGTAACATCTGCATCGTTAGTTATAAATGTTGTTCCAGAAATATTTAGATTATTCTTAACATTTATTGGTTTTACAGGAATATCTGTCGTAATATAATTTGCAGCCCCAATATAATTTGATAGGAAACAAGAGTATGAACTGCTCCCGTTGATATTCAAATTCCAGAAATCAAAAGATGTATTAATTTTTACATTTTGTGTATTGGGTATATTTATGTTTATTTCACCTCCAGTTACCTGACAATTTGATGGTTTAGCATTTACCAACATACTAAAATCCTGACCTTCGCCCGGAAAAATATAATTTGTAGGTTCCTCAATAGTTAAAGAACCTCCTGTCATGTAAAAAGTATTATCAGGATATGGTAACGTAAACGTGGCATACATATTTATACCATCAAAATATTTATTCCCTTTTAGTGTAATATCTCCTCCTGTAATAACAATAGACCCTCTATGAACTCCTGTCCAGGATGATGTTCTAATTACATTTGCCTCTATAACACCTCCTTCAACAATAAATTGAGAATCTTCGCGCAACAAAATTCCCTGATTACTATCAATGGTTAATGTACTACCAGCTGATACTACCAGTTTATTATAAATAACTAAGGCTGAAACATTATCTGATCTTTCACAAACATTCAACGTTCCCCCATCCAACCATATTTTAGCATCTGAATCAATGCAGTATACATTATCATTACCTGTAATAAGTTTTGGTATTACTACATTATCTCCTACCCTTACTGTTCCTGCAATTAATCCAAATGCATTTGAATTAGTGATATTGGGCGGAGTATTCTCCATATCTGCATTTGCCCCTCCAAACAGCTCAAAATTAGAAGGATTTGAAGCTTCCATATGTAATATATATGTATCGTCAACACCTTTATCTATCTCTATTCGTCCAAAACGTGTTAACCCGTTCATTATAAGATGTTGATCTTTTATTGGGTTAGTGAAAGCTACATCAACTTTAGAATACCAGGAATATAAATCTGTATAATCAGCTGAAGATAACCTGCTTAATATAACTCTTCCCCTGTTTGTAAAGTCTCCTTTAATCTCTAATCTATGTGAGTACCAAATTGAGTTCTGGTCTATTCTAAATTCACCATCTGTATCAATTATTAAATTCTTATCTATATTAATATCAAGATCCGTATCAGAACTAATCTCAGCAATACCTCTAACAATAGTAAAATTACCATATATATGAACTTCGTCTTGTATTGTAACAATATCATTACTGTCAGCCAAATTAATAATCAGATTATTATAATTCCCGTTTGGGCTATTGAGTTGAAAGCTATTACTATTATAATACTCTACTGTTCCGCCATTATCTCCTAGAAAATGCTCACATTCGCAATCAGGAAAAATGTTATTACTAAGTCTTAACTTTCCTTTTCCTGTTAAAGATCCCAATATATTATTAGTAAAGTTACCAATATCATACACTGCACCCTCTTCAATGTCAAGACTCAAAATATCGTTCTGATTATTTACTCCTGTAACAGTTCTTCCATTCAATATTTTTACAAAAGAGTACTGAGACGGAATACCTCCATCAACCTTTTTTGTACCAGAAGGATCTAATGTCCAGGTATCCGGATCATCCCACGGTCCGGATTGATATGAATAATATACTTTCAATGGGCTTATAAATATCTCCCAACCATTGCCGTTTCGTGTATCATCAGATTCCCACCTAAACATAATAGCATTACCACTATTAGATGTAATGTACATATCTTTTGAATCTCCGGTATTATCTCTTCTTGTATATGAACCTAGTATATCTCCTGTATCATCTATACCATTATATATAGTAAGTTCATCTGTTCTCCCTCTTAACCTTATACTATTTATTTTTATTATAAGTGATAAATTATCAGGGTTAAAGAATATACAATCAAAATTTTCGTTGATACCATACTGACCGTTTATACCTCCACTATCATAAAACAATATAGGATCAGTAACCGAAATAGTTTCATTACTAATATTAATAGCTTCCTGAGCCACAGAAGTCAAAAATGATAGCATTAATATCAACTGTAACACAAATGTTCTGAATATTTTTGTCATCACAATATTGTCATTAACATCATTTTTTTACGTATTCATCAACAAATTGGTTACAAAGAACTCACATCAAACGCCATATAATCAATCCTTTACACAATTACTGTTACAACAACAAACACTTCAAATAATTAATTATCTAACAATCTATTTCTCAAATAACTGATTCATAAAATTTATCCTCTAAAATTTTGATTTATCACAATAGTGCAATAAATTAAATGTTCAAAGATGAAAAGTATGTTACAAAGGACTATAAATAATATAGACAGAGTTGTTTTTGGAAGTAAAGAGAACTACTCCTTTGAACACAGATTTCTGAATGTTGCTTCATTTCTGGCAGCTTCAATGGCTCTATTAGGATCGGCTAGCAATTTAATTGCTGGTTTAAGTAGTAAGCTTACTATATATACATTTGCTGCAAGCTTGGTTTTTATCAGCACTTATCTATTATTTATTAGCAAAAAATGGTATCTATTCAGTAAAAGCCTGTTTTTTAGTGCAATATTCCTGTTATTAGATATTTTATGGTATGAGAATGGAGGCGTATCTGGAGCTATTCTAATTGTATACCTTTCATTTTTAGTACTTTCATTACTTGTTTGGAGCGGAAAGCAGTTAATCATTATAATACTACTATTTTCAGGAAATTTTTTGGGTTTAATGTACATAGAATACAACGTTCCCGATTTAGTTATTATGTACCCTAGTATTGAGGTTAGATTCTATGATATTATTCTAACCACATTTCTTTTCATAATAACCACGTCAGTTATTGTACTAAAAACAAAAAATTACTACGAAAAAGAGAAGCAAAGAGCTATATTATCAGATCAATTAAAAACATCATTTTTAGCAAACATATCGCATGAGATAAGAACCCCTATGAACTCAATAATTGGTTTTAGTCAATTACTTGATGATGCAACAGATAATGAAAGAACAGAGTATATTGATAATATTAATAAGCAGGGTGATATTCTTTTGAAGCTAATAAACGATATTATCGATGTAGCACAAATTGAATCTGATGATATTGAGCTGGAGTACAGTATTATTGATATAAATAAACTTATTATCGATCTTAAAAAATCTTTTGAGCAGAGGATAGATCAAATTGGAAAAGAGGGGTTAAAGATATTGATTGACATACCAGACAGTTCAGAGATAATAATAGAGACAGATGTAAAACGACTTAGTCAGATACTATACAACCTTATTAGCAATGCAATAAAATATACCGACGAAGGAGCTATAAAACTTGGTTATAAGAAAGATATTGACAATATAGAGATTTATGTAAGAGATACAGGAATAGGAATTCCTGAAAAACTACAGGCTGATATATTTCATAAATTCAGAAAATTAAACCACAATACAGATCAAAAACTATATAGAGGAACTGGCTTAGGACTTTTCATAAGTAACCAGCTTGTAAAGAAACTAAAAGGATCTATAAGGGTAGAGTCAAAACCAAATGTGGGTTCTACTTTCTATATTAAATTACCACTTAACTACTAACAGCTTCTATAAATAAGGCTATATTTGCAAAAAAGCAGATATGACCAACAGTAACGAACTTGTAAAGCTGGCAAACACAAAAATGCCATTTGGAAAATATAAAGACTACTACATATGTGATATTCCTGAATATTATATAGTGTGGTACAAAAACAAGGGGTTTCCTAAAGGGGAGATCGGACAGTTAATGGCTCTCTTATATGAAATTAAACTAAATGGTTTGGAATATCTGCTTACACCACTAAAAAAACGATGTTAATATGCCTTACAAAAATCTATCATCTTCACTGGATAATATCGGTATAAAATCACTAAATAGTTTACAAAACAGATCAATCAGTGCAATAGAGAATAACAATAATGTTATAATAATATCCCCAACAGGAACAGGTAAAACTATATGTTTTCTGATACCAGCAATTGAATTGTGTGACTCAAATAGTAACACCATTCAGGTACTTATTCTATCTCCTACAAGAGAACTTGCCCTACAGATTGAGGATATTCTTAAACGTATGAAAACAGGTTTAAAGATTAATACCTTTTACGGAGGACACTCTATTAAAACTGAAATAAACAATCTATCTGTTCCTCCTAATATTCTGATTGGTACACCAGGAAGAGTTGCCGATCATTTGCGTAGAGGCACAATGGATATTTGCAACATTAAAGCTCTTATAATAGATGAATTTGATAAAACTCTTGAGTTAGGGTTCAAGAAAGAGACAGAGTTCATTGTTAACAATGCCTCCAATAGAGAAAAAACTATACTAACCTCTGCCACCAATATAAAAGAGATTCCTGAATTTATAGATATAAAAAACTTTAACAAGATAGAACACATAAATGCTAATGCTGAAGAGCGAAACAATATAAGATTCTATAAAGTATACTCCGATGATAATGACAAATTTGAAGCACTAATTAACCTACTATGTAAACTACAATCAGAAAGTTCTATAATATTCTGCAATCATAAAGATGCTGTATCAAGAATAAGTAGTTTATTAAAAAAAAATGGTATTGTACATGATCAATACCACGGATCACTTAAACAAGAAGAGAGAGAAAGAGCTATAGTAAAAATCAAAAACAAAAGCTCAAATATTCTGCTTGCAACTGATCTTGCAGCAAGAGGTATTGATATTGATAATCTGGATAATATAATACACTATCAACTTCCTAAAACACCCGAATCATATATTCACAGAAATGGCAGAACTGCAAGATTTTCAAGCAACGGAAATGTATACATTGTATTAAGTAGTAATGAGTATATGCCTCCTTTTATTACTGACAATTTTGAAACCAATGATATTAAGAAACATATTACACTACCACCTAAACCCGATTTAACAACATTATATATTTCATTAGGTAGAAAAGAGAAGATAAGCAAGAAAGATGTACTCGGCTTCTTAATACATACTGGTAAAGCCAACATGACTGATATAAATATAATAAACATATCAGATCACTGCTCATATGTTGCTGTAAATACCAAAAGTTGTAAAGCTATTGTACATAACTGTAAAGGGAAGAAAATAAAACGCCAACAAGTTAAAATTGAGATATCTAAATAATAAGCTTTGTTCTAACACAAAGCATGACCATACATATTGATTATCAGCAGAAAAAGTGATATTTTATTTTGTCTTATAATATATTTTTTTTGTAACTTATATCTACAATATGCATTAAAACATAAAGATATGAGTTATCAAAACAATCGATTTTTTTCTAAAGAGGAAGCCTTCTCAATGGCAGGTTCGCTATTTACTATGTGGCCCCACAACAATGCGCTTACATGGTTTTGGCAGGCTTTCAGAGCCCTTGAACGTCATGGTCTCACGTATTATGAGAATGATAAAGAAGAAAAGGCTGTAAGAGAACGTATAATGATACTGGCAATAATCTATTACGAATATTGCCAGCAATCAGGATTCAATACCAGTCCGTCATTTAAGGAGTGGCCATCTGAATTGGTTCAGGAGTTAAAAAATGACCTATCGGATGAAGTTCAGAAAACCATTACAGAAGTACATAATGTACTCAAATTACAATGGGGAAATATAAAGCAGCTTGCAGCTGAGTGTTGGGTAAACTGCTATGTTGGAGACACCGGATTATATTTCACCTCTACTGAGAGATATAAACTAATAAATGAACTTTTGGATAAAGGAGACGATAATCCTATAGACTATAAAAAAGGTCTTAACTGGTTAGAAAACGATTACAGCGACTTTCCGAATTACAAAGGAATAAACTCTTAAAAACAATAAAGCCTCAATTAAATGAGGCTTTATTGTTTTTATAAACATTTTATAAGAATTGTATTAAAAAAAATTACTCTTACTAAAAAAATAAAAAAAGAATAATATTTTTGCACTGACAAAACATTCGGACATGGACGACATTAAAAAAGATAAACGATATAATAGGTTATATGAGCAATTAAAAACTATCGTTGCAAAAACAGACGATCCTATTGCACATATGGCTACAATATCTGCTGTATTATATCACAAAATGGATTACTTCTTTTGGTGTGGTTTCTACAGATTAATTGACGATAAGTTAGTTGTTGGTCCTTATCAGGGACCCGTTGCATGTCAGGAGTTAGAGAAACACAAAGGCGTATGTTGGGCCGGAGTAAACAGAAAAGAAACTATACTGGTACCGGATGTAGAGAAATTCCTGGATCATATTGCTTGCGATTCCAGATCTAAATCAGAAATCGTGATCCCTGTTTATGACCCCAACAACAATGTTATAGCCATTCTTGATGTTGACAGCAAGGATTTAGAATCATTCAGTGAAACAGATCAGATGTGGCTTGAAAAGATAGTAAAACTTATATGAAACGGTAAAAAGCAAAAAAAATTGTATAAGTATTTTTGTTTTTACTAAAAATATGCCTAACTTGTGTGGCGTAGAATTTTTAGATTATTAAGCTTTCCTTTATAATGATATAGGTCTTGTCTTCGGGAGAAAACAGGGCTTTTTTTATACTCTTAATCAGACTTTACATTATTCGTGCCAAACAAATAATTGGTCAAACAATTGTTAACTGTTACACTAAAAAATATAGATTTTTAACTTAGATGTATATCTTTGCCGCAAATAAATAATTCAACATTATTAAAAATGAAGCAAGTTATTATTGGTTTGTTGTTATTAAGCAACTGCCTGTTTTCAGTTAAAGCAACTGAAAAGGAAAAATCTACTATTAATTTTAAGTTCTACGGGTACATCAGATATGAAGGCTATTGGGATAGTCGCCAGAGCATTGCCTCTAGAATAGAGAATGTTTACCTGTTTCCGAGACCTGAAAAGCTTGATATTATTGGTAACGATATTAATGACGATAGTCAGTTTACAATGTTATCGTACCAAACAAGAGCTGGTGTTAAAATAAGCGGACCAAGTATACTTGGCGCTAAAACAACAGCTGTGTTAGAAGGTGATTTTATGGGTACTGCAAGTAATATGACAGGACATATTAGATTAAGACAAGCTTTTGTTAAACTGGACTGGAATAAGACTAATCTTATATTAGGTCAGTACTGGCACCCAATATTTGTTCCCCAAATATTCCCAAATGTAGTTGCTACAGGTGCTGCAGTACCATTTTATCCACTTAATCGCAGTCCGCAGGTACGTTTCACTTACAAACCATTTACAAACTTATCTGTATCAGCTACAGTATTAGGACATGCAGAATACAGAAGTGTTGGACCTACATCTAACCCACAACAAAACTCGGGAGTACCTGAGTTTGCAGGTCAGGTTTTTTATAATTCAAAACATATTACTCTTGCTGCAACCATAGCATATAGAACTATACAACCAAATAAGCTATCGGTAAATGCTCCTAATAATGACAAAAAACTCAGTTCTGTAAACTACTCATTAGCAGGAAAATTCAGCTACAATGGCTTTGTTGCGAGAGCCGGATTACTTTACGGCGGAAATATGTCTAGCCTTAAGATGATTGGTGGTTATGCAGTCTCTTCAGATAAAAATGAGTATACAAATATAAACACCCTTTCTCAATGGTTTGAGATAGAAAAAACTTTCGACAAAATTACCGTTGGTATATTTGCCGGAAGAGCAAAAAACACTGGCGCAAACGATAATATTAAAGGTGATATTTATTATTTCCTCAGCACAGATGGAAAATATATTGACGAAACATATAGAATATCGCCTAAAGTTGGTTATAGTATAAAGAACTTTAATATATTCTTTGAGCCTATGTACTCCACTGCATCTTGGGGTGATATGAAAAAAGATAATAAAAAGGTTACAAACTCTAAAACTGTAAGCAATACCAGAATGCTTTTCTCTGTTATGTATAAGTTTTAGTAGTATCACTACATAAAATATTAAAAACGGAGTGTCGTAAAAAATGACACTCCGTTTTTATATATCCTCTGTCTAGTCCTGAAATAGCGGAATACGTTATTTGTTAGACATATACTTTATCTTGAGAGGATATTTTTTTTATTGGCAAAAATTTGTTTTTTAAAAAAAAGACGTATATTGCACATAACAATTTGTAACATCAAACCACAAAACAATTATATCTGTAAATGAACATTAATACAGATACATACAATAAAAATAGTAGCCATATGGAGCTACTAAACAGATATTCAGAAATACTAGAAAATATCCCCTCTGCATCTGTAATTGTCGATCAGGACTCTACTATTATTATCCAAAATAATATATCATATAAAGTACTTGGCAATATTACTGATTCTAAACTTAATACAATATCGGAATCTCTTGATGATGATTATAAGAATAACACCATAGAAAAGGAGTATTACAAGCTCTTCATATCAAACAAAACAGAAAATTTCTTCTCTGTATCACACAAACATATATCGAACCGTTTTAACGTTCTGTCGTTTCACAATATTTCAGAAACCATTAAGGAGAAAAACTCTGCAATACACAAAAGCAAAACAAAAGAGAGTTTTCTGAAGATTCTTGCACACGATTTTAAAAACCCATTAAATACAATATTTGGTTTCTCAGAACTACTCTATCGAGATTATGGTAAATATGATGATACAACAAAGCGACAATTCATAAAGATAATTATGGAGAGTTCTAGCTCATGTTATAATCTTCTAGAGAATACCCTTTTGTGGACACAGTCGCAAACCGATAAAATAGTATATAAACCAGAACAAGTTGATATAATTGAGCTTATTGACGATTGCATTAACTTGATCAAACCAATGTCGTACTCAAAAGATATTACTGTAATATTCAGAAACAGGCAGTGTAGATTTATTGACTGCGACAAGAATATGATATTTACAATACTGCGCAATCTGCTTACAAACGCCGTTAAATTCACACATGAACTTGGTACTATAGAGGTATGTGTATATGAGAACAAAAAATCGTTTGAATTTGAGATAAAAGATAACGGTATTGGAATACCTGTTCACAAACAGTTGAATCTGCTTACAAATACAAAACAAAGAGATAGCTTTGGTACTAACAAAGAAAAAGGAACCGGATTAGGGTTATTATTGTGTCACGATTTTATCACTAAGCACAATGGCAAACTTTGGTTTAAGAGCGAAGAGAATAAAGGTTCGTCATTTTTCTTTAGAATACCCAAATAAATTTATACTTATTAAATCTTTCTGTTAATTTTGTGAACTTTTATTAAAACACACTGTTTTGTATAGGAATCATAAAAGTAGCAATGACAGAAAGTAACAATATAGTTTCAGCAATACCAATGAGTCTTTTTCTTGTCCCTGGAGAGAAAATGCCCATATATATTTTTGAAGAAAGAGTAAAAAAAATAATTAACCAAGATAAACCCGAGGATACATATTTCGCAATCCCTTATATAGTTCAGTCAGAGATGAAACCATACGGTTCATTAGTAAGAATTACGAATCTAATTAAAAGGAATAACGACGAAGATTTTGTTATCACAGTAGAGTGTGTTACAAATTTCAAACTAATTGGGTTTAAAAACGGTACCAATAAAAATATCCCTGATAGTGCAGAGATTCACAATATTGAGAATAAAGCAACAATCCAGGATCGGGAACTTATAGAAATATTAAACAGCTCTAAACAACGACTAAATCTGCAACATATTAGCAGAGTAGAGAGATATACTCATCTTATTACAGATATCATAAAATGTGTAGGAATGACATCCATTGATAAGTATGATATTGTAGCTACACAAAACATTGCTCAGAAGCAGGCAGCTTTGCTTAAGCAATTAAAAATAATTAAAGCAATAAAATTTCAGTCAAAGAATAGTTGTTAAAAGGAGTCTACCATATAAGACTCCTTTTTTTATGTTATTATTCTCTACTCAACAGGGAAAGCAAGCTTTGTAATCCAATTATTAGGGTTCTTCTCTATAGATGGATCTGTAAGATAGAACTCCCATGCGGTATTATTTGTACTAATATCATTATTTTTAATATAATCCTGCATCATTGAATATGTCTGCATTAGCTTGTTGTATGGTCCATAATGAAGGGTCATTACAACCTTTTGCGTTGGATACTCACGAGTAACCAGTTCGCCTGATGCTTTACCTCTTTCAGGAATTGGTACACCAATCTCTAACTCTACATCACCCTTTTCGTTATATGATACATAGTATGAAAAGAATGGACCAACAGGCTCCAATCCCTGAGTGCTTAACTCTGCCCCAAGTTGTGAATATCCCTCTTCCATAATCTTCTTAATATCTTTCATATTACATTTACGTACAAGTACCAGTGCATACATTTCTGGCAAATCGCCCATAGTAGGAGGATCTGACTTATATATAACAATAGGTTCATTATCACAAAGCTCTTTTATACCTTTGAGTCCTTCGTCAAGCTGCGATTTAAGAACGCTTTTCATCATAACACCCAAAATACGACCAATAGGATACGATACAGGACTGGTAAACTTCCACTCTACCTCTGCCCCTTTATCCGCTTCTCTAAACATCCACTCCACAACTCCCTCCGAGTCTTGATCCATGAATTTTATAGACGACTTAATATACTTGTTAGGCTTTACCTCCTCAATTATCATCTCTCCACTTCCAATCTCATTTCCTTTCCAACTATATTTGCTGCCAATAAAGCCATCAACGGTTACTATATTGGTCTCTGCATCCGGATCCATCTTTAACCATGGATCCCACTTTGTGCGATGATTAAAATCAACAGCCATTCCGTACACATGTTGTACAGGCTGCGATATCATAATCTTTCGCGAAACATTTACCTCGGCAGGTAAGAATATTGCTACAATAAGTATCAATATAATTACTCCAATTACAGTAAATAATAATCCTCGTAAAAATTTCATAATACTAGTTTTTATAATTAATCAATACAATTTAACTATAAAAACATTTAAAGTCAAGTCCCTATCTATTTTTCAAACATATTGACTTTAGGTAAGTTGCGAACCTTTTTCAGCTCACTGTTAACTTTGTAATATATTTTCCATGGAAATCTAGATCCGTTCCATGCGCTGGTGTTTGTAATAAAAACCCACGTTAAACCATCGTATCCTTTATATATTAGCGCCGATGTTCCCGCTAATGTTCCAGTACGCCACCATCCGTATGCAGTTACTCTTCGCCAACCAATAGGGCTATATCCCTGTTTATAGTCAACCATAGTCTCAACAGATCTCTTACTAAGAATATCCGGATACCCTTTATTCAGATTTACTGCCGCCACAAGCTTCATAAGTTCAGGTACATTACCAATCCACCCACCAGCTGCACCCAGGCAGTTCACATCATTCCCTCCATACGATTTCAGAACGGAGTCCTTACTATTATAAATGCTTCTTACCAACAACGCATCATCTTGCTCATAATATTTTACCTCATTCTGTCTACGTTCTGTAAGCGTATTTCCGGCAATATGAAAATGGTGAATTCCTATCGGAGCAAGAACCTTCTCACGTACATAGTTCTCATAATTCATTCCGGAAACCTTCTCAATAACCTTTCCTAAAATTGCATAACCAAGATTACTATAAGAGCTGTAATCTCCGGGTTTATAATGTAGTTTCTTGCTCAATGCAAACAATATAATATCATCTAATGATGGTGGCATATCAATATTAAGAGAATTAGCCACAGTATGCGGAATAAACATATGATCACCCCATCTACTGGTCCAACCTCCTCTGTGTCTTAACAGATTATCTACGGTAATATCTTCAACTCTTTTATCTACGTAATTCTGATACTTAAGATCATTCAGGTATCCTTTTCGTCCAAATACTCTTCCTGAAAGTTTCAGCTTTCCTTCTTCTGCTAATTTAAGAACAGCTACACCTGTTATCAGTTTAGATACACTTGCAAGCCTCATCATATGGTATGGCTGCATAGCCTCCTTACTCTCAACATCAGAGTAACCATATCCTCTAACATACAGCAAACTATCATTACGCATTAGACCAAATGCAGCTCCTTTGATATGCCATTTGTCCAAAAATCTTGATATTCTCTCATCAAACTTTTTGAAATTACCCTGTGGTATTGAATCATTAGCTAACTCAAATACCCATCTGTCAGAAACAGGTTCAATATATACCCTGTCATCAACAGCTTCTCTGTTGCAACTTCCAACAAAAATGCACAGAAAAAATAGAACAACCTTAAATCGCTTCACAAATACTCTCCTTAACCTATTACATCCTTTATACAACTAACAAAACTCTCAATATCCTCTTCTGTTGTATCAAATGATGTCATCCATCTAACTTCGTTTTCCTCCTCATTCCAGGTATAAAAGAAATATTTTTCTCTTAACGGCTCAATTAAACTAACCGGAATCTGGGCAAAGATAGCATTTGTTTCAATAGGTCGTGTTATTTTTATTTGAGAAATTTTATTTAACTTACTTTGTAACAACTTAGTCATTGCATTAGAACGCTTAGCCAACTCTACATACATATTGTTATTAAGAAAGGCTGTAAATTGCGCACTAATATATCTCATCTTAGAAGATAACTGCATTGTCTGCTTTCTGAAATACCTGATATTAGTTGATAAACTCCTGTTAAGTACCACAAGTGCCTCCCCATACATCATCCCATTCTTGGTTCCTCCAAACGATAACAGATCAACTCCGGTATCTGTTATCATCTCATTAACCGGAATATCAAGTGCAGCTACGGCATTTGATATTCTAGCTCCATCAACATGAACAATAAGATTATTGGCATGGGCAAAATCACAGATCTCTTTTATCTCCTGAATACTATACAGTGTACCAAGCTCTGTAGGTTGCGTTATACTTACCACAGATGGTTGAGAATGATGCTCATCTCCTATACAATGTAACTCTTTAGCTATTGAGCTAACAGATATTTTACCATTAACCGATGGCAAACTCTTAACCGAAGCCCCAGTAAAATTCTGTACAGCACCACACTCATCTACATTTATATGTGCTGTATCTGCACAAAGAACAGAGTTAAATGATTGTGCAGAGCTCTTCATTGCCAATACATTTGCCCCTGTTCCTAAAAAGGTAAAATACACATCAACATCAGTCTTAAACAGATCTCTGAAAATTTGCACAGCCTCTTGCGTATACTCATCATCACCATAGCCAACTGCATGATCTTTATTTGCAGTAGCTATAGCATCAATTATATCGCTGTGTACACCAGAATTGTTATCACTAGCAAAGCTTCTCATGTTTTTTATTTCAAAAATAAGAAAGCTATTTATAGTCAGCAAGAAAACATACCATTTCTTATCTACTATAAGTAATCACCAACCTAAATAATAAACACAAAAGTTTAATACCAGTAATTACAAGATTAATAGTTACAACACTGACAGCACCAGCACCAGAGCACAAGCTCCAGCAAGTATTACCGATGTATAGTTCGATCTACGTAAACGCTTTTTTATATCCTTCTTCTGCTCCTCTGTTTCAATAACCTTTTGCTCCATAACACGTAAATCCTTCTTCTGGTCATGAACCAAATCTCTATACTTCTGGCTATCTTTATAATACTGCTTATTAAGAATATATAGCTCTGATATTACACTATCAGACTGCATTAACTGATCGCCTAAACTACAAATCTTGTCCTCCGCCTTTGTAAGACTCCTGAACATCTCATTTGCTATCTCTATCCTCTCCAACGGCACCATTACCATCGTGTCTCCCTTTACCAAAACCTTCCGTATACTTTGCGAATACGTCAACGTTGTCGTCAGCAGGAAGATAAAGCATATAGTCGCCTTCTTCGCTATTTTTATTGTTTTCATGAGTTATATAGGTAATTTTTAATAATTCTTTATATACCGAATCTACCTTTACAAGAACTACACGAGTACTATCCAGTTCTGTAGTAATCTCTGTTATCTGCTTCTTTAATGTCTCGTTTTCTACAGTTGCAGCAACCTCATACTTATTTGCAATAGTTTTATAATACTTAACTGTATCCCTTCTCTCAAAAAACAGTATTACAATAACTATAATCAATACAATTACAGATAAGTATAAGTATCTTTCCGTTCTACTCAAATTCATAACAGTATGGTATTATTTAATTAATATATGAGTAACTAAAACATCAAACAGAATAGATAAAGTATAGATTTACATTCTTGCAAAACCAAAAGTAACACTATTAAAAAACAGATTTAAGTGTAAAAATCTAAACCATATCTACATCAATATTAACGGCTTAACAAAGCCTTATACAACATTTTAGCACCTATTCTTTATACGCTTTTCTCAATCTTCACATGTTTATACGGGAAATAGCAACACTTTGTTATAATAATATAAACTATCACCCATTTTTGATACCAATTATACACTGCATTAACTCTCAAAAGTTTATAATTTATTAACCAAAAAGACGTTCTTTATTTATTATATTCGTCAACTAAACCTTTGACATCATTTATTATCAGAACAGTTAAATATTTAAAAGGACAGAAATGAAAAGAACATTAACGGTAATCACCGTTCTACTCCTGTTTGTACTAAACACAACAGCTCAAAAGACTTATACCCTTAGTGGCACAATATCCGATGCCGAAACTGGAGAAGTACTAATTGGAGCTGTAGCATATATAGCTTCTGAAGAGGCAGGCGTATCTACAAATGCATATGGTTTTTACTCTTTAAAGGTTAAAGAAGGAATATATAGTATTGCATTCTCATATCTGGGGTACGAGACAAAAAATATTGAGATAAACCTGAAGAACGACAAAAAATTGAGTATTGAACTTAAGCCTGCCGCACAAAAAATTGATGAGGTGGTTGTTGTTGGCCAAAAGAAAGATGAAAATGTTACATCAATTGAGATGAGTGTAAACACACTTCCTCTTAAAACCATCAAATCGTTACCATCGTTTATGGGCGAGGTTGACATACTAAAAAGCATACAGATGCTTCCGGGAGTGCAAAATGTTTCTGAAGGATCTACAGGTTTTAGTGTTAGAGGTGGCGATGTTGATCAGAACCTTATTCTGTTAGACGAAGCTACTGTATACAATGCAGGGCATCTTATGGGTTTCTTCTCTGTATTTAATAACGATGTAATTAAAGACGTAAAACTTTACAAAGGAAATATCCCTGCTTATTCAGGCGGAAGATTATCATCACTGCTTGATGTTAGAATGAAAGAGGGGAACAACAAAAAATACGAAGCCAAGGGCGGTATTGGTACAATTGCCAGCCGTCTTACAATAGAGGGGCCTATAGTAAAAGACAGAGGTTCGTTTCTTATTAGCGGAAGAAGAACATATGCCGATCTGTTTATCCCATTAATGAATAAAGACGATCTGGATGGCAGCAAATTATATTTCTATGATCTTAATACAAAGCTTAACTACAAAATAAACGATAACAACCGTGTATATATGTCAGGATATTTTGGTCGCGATGTATTTGGCAGTTCATTTGCATCTATGGGATTCGGAAATCAGACATATACAACTCGATGGAATCATATATTCAATCAGAATCTGTTTGCCAATCTATCGTTCATACACAGTGTATATGATTATGAAATGGGCTTTAAAACAGAAGATAAAACAATGGGGGTAGATATAAACTCTAAAATAAAGGATTACACTGGTAAGTTAGATTTTACGCATTATGCCATGAATAAGCTTAAACTTAAATATGGTGTATCGGCAACATATCACAGATTTAATCCGGGTTATCTTGAGAATACAGGTACAAATCAGATATTTGAGAATAAAGATATACACAATCAGAACTCAATGGAGTATGCGGTATATCTCTCTGGCGACTATGAGATAGCTAAAAACCTTAAAGCAACTATAGGTTTAAGATACTCTGTATTTCAGAATATTGGTAAAGGAACAGTTTATCAATACAACGATAACTACGAATCAAACGTATCTGTATCGTACCCTTCTGGCGAAGTGTTTAATACATACTCAGGTGCAGAGCCTCGTATTGGAATAAACTACACAATAAACAATCAGAACTCTGTTAAGGCAAGCTACTCCAGAACAATGCAATATATGCAACTTGCCAGAAATTCTAACGGAGGATCGCCTCTTGATATATGGTTTACTGCATCGCCAAATGTTAAACCTCAGATATCAGATCAGTGGGCAGTAGGATACTTCAGAAACATGTTTGATAATAAATTGGAGATATCTACTGAGATGTTCTATAAAGACATGAAAAACACAATAGATTTTAAAGATCATGCACAACTGGTTCTGAATAATAAACTAGAAGGAGAGTTGAGAATTGGCGATTCATACTCCTATGGATTTGAGTTTATGGGAACATATACATCTCCAAAACTTACAGGTTGGATAAGCTACACATACTCCAAAGCCAGAAGAAAGATTCCTGAGCTTAACAATGGCAAAGAGTACAACTCACCATTTGATAAACCTCATGTTCTTAACATTGCTGCTAACTGGAACATTACAAACAGATTATCTATTGGTTTAACATGGGTATATAACACTGGTGCTCCGGTAACATTGCCAAATCAACGACTTGAGATAGATAATACAATTCTTCCGGTATATGGTAGTAAAAACTCTGAACGATTACCGGATTATCACAGAATGGATCTGTCTGTAACACTTAAATCTAAACCTAAAAGACGATTCCAGAGTGAGTGGAACTTCTCTCTGTATAATCTGTACGGACGCAAGAATGCTTACTCAATATCATTTAAACCATCTGACAAAAACGAGCCACACACTATATATGCATACAAAACATACCTCTTTACATTTGTTCCATCTATAACATATAACTTTAAATTCTGATAATTATGAGACGACTATATATAATAGCAACAATTTTAATTCTGTTACAATCGTGTGAAGAGAAGACTGATCTTACTCTGGATACAATACCTCCAAAGATTGTTGTAAATGGCATACTTACTGATGAACTTATACACCAGCAGATAAACCTTACAAAAACCTCTGATTATTTCAGCAACACAGCACCAGAAGGTTTATCAGGAGCCGAAATAATTGTTGTTTATAACAGTATAACAGAGACATTCTCAGAAACAAAAACACCGGGTGTTTATAAAAGCGATAAGGTATTTAAGGTTAAACCAGACATAACATACAACCTTAAAATTACTAATGCTGTTCTTGAGGGTAAATCATACAATCTTGAGGCTAGTTCAAAAGTTAAAGAGAGCGATAATATTGTAAAAATAAGCCTGGCATACAGCGATAAAAAAGAGAGTGTACGCGTATATATGCATGCCGAGAACAACATAGATGGTAACAACTATGCCTGCAAAGCAATAAAAAACAGTATTATGGTATCCGATACGCTAACAGAGTATATACTGTTTACTGAAAAAGATTATGGTAATATATCGTACAATGGTTTGTGGGTATATAATCTGGATCTGACAAAACCAACTGAAGCTGCAACTGTTTCTGATGTTATCTCAATTGAGTTCCTGAATATATCTAACGAATATTACGAATTTCTGAATGCAGCACAGCAGGCAGCCAGTTATAACCCTATGATGAGTTCGCCTCCGGCTAATATATACACTAACCTTTCGGGTGGTGCTATTGGTGTTTTTGGGGTGTGCACTAAAACTGTTAAATCTGCAATACTAACTCAGGATATAATTGATAAAGGAAGCAGGTAAACAATTAAACTTTTACCTGCAATAACTGTTTATGATGATATTTAACAAGGTTGCTTTCTTAGTTGGCATACAAAACATATATAAGAATATAGTTTTTTAGATATGTTCTGTGCAAAACAGTAAAAAAAAATATTAAATTGCGACCAAAACAGAGACAATAACAAAATTTATCAGATATGGAGTTTAAAAAAATGGATACTCAAAACATGTCATCTACTGATAGTAACAATAAAGTAGAGAGAGTAAAATGCCTTATTATTGGTTCTGGTCCGGCGGGTTACACTGCTGCTATTTATGCTGCCAGAGCTAATATGAGCCCTGTAATGTACGAAGGTCTTCAACCCGGAGGTCAGCTTACAACAACTACAGAGGTTGATAACTTCCCTGGTTATCCGGAAGGGGTTACAGGACCAGTTCTTATGGAGGATCTTAAAAAGCAAGCTACTCGTTTTGGTGCCGATGTAAGATTTGGCATGGCTACTGCTGCCGATCTTTCAGGTGATATTCATACAGTTGAGATAGATTACAAAGATAAAATAGAGGCTGAAACTGTTATTATTGCAACAGGTGCAACAGCTAAGTATCTTGGGCTTGATAGCGAAGAGAAGTTTAAAGGACAAGGTGTTTCTGCATGTGCAACATGCGATGGATTCTTCTATAAAGGTATGGATGTAGCTGTAGTTGGTGGTGGCGATACTGCTGCTGAAGAGGCTACATATCTTGCAGGATTGTGTAATAAAGTGTATCTGATAATCAGAAAAGATTATATGAGAGCTTCAAAGGCAATGCAGACAAGAGTAGAGAAGACAGAAAATATTGAGGTACTATATAACACAAATACCAAAGAGATTACCGGAGATATGATGGGCGTTGATGGTGTAGTTGTTACAAACAGTAGTGGCGAAGAGCGTAAACTTGATATTAAAGGGTTCTTTGTTGCTATCGGACATAAACCAAACTCTGATATCTTTACTGATTATCTTGATACAGATGAGGTTGGTTATATTAAGACTGTTCCTGGGACATCTAAAACAAACGTTGATGGTGTATTTGCATGTGGCGATGTTCAAGATCCACACTACCGTCAGGCTATTACAGCTGCCGGATCCGGATGTACTGCTGCCCTTGATGCTGAACGTTATCTTGGTGCTAAGAATAGTTAATTATATTACAATTTAATATAACAAAAAAGGGCAACTCTTTATGTAGTTGCCCTTTTTTATATCTAATAATTGTATAAATATCTATTGAGGTGTTCTGTCATACACCTTGCTTACAATCTTCCATTTACCGTTAATCTTATATAACGATAGGTAATCAGTAAAAATCTGCTTTCCGTTTTTATACAACTCAACCTTTGCTACAGCAACACCATTGGTTATATCTATCATAGGGTATTTTGCAGTGGTAACACCATTTGGCTTTTTATCTGCCTCAGCTCTGCGTCTTGTGCTCTCAATCCAGGTATATATCGGATATTTGGTTAAATAACCGTCACGCACACCCAGCAGGTTAAATCCTGAATGAAACCCCTCTGCAATTGCTTCAGGATTATTACCATTATGTATGGCTTTTACATAACTCATATCAATTACGTCAATTATAGCTTCTTTGTCGGTTTTACCTTGTGCAAATATTGCTGTGCAACCTAAAAAAAGCACTATAGTAATCAGGAATTGTTTCATAGTAATCTTATTTTTGTTTTTACATAATAACCTTTACGTATTAAGAGAATATCTATTTCAGAAAATCCTTTAACCTGCCATTTATAAAATATTGCCACCCTCCCAAACAGCTCTCTGATCTGAACTCAGGTATATCCTGGTCAAAAGGCTCTGTTATATGAAAGCTAACCTCTAATACAGATGAAACATCATTACCGGTTATAGAAAATACCACATATGCCCTACCCTGATAACCATCGTACTCCCAATTGTATACTATCTTTTTGTTAGCCTGTACATCGGTAACACACCACAAATGCATAAAATTATGGCTCTCAGATATTACATTAAAATTGGTTTTAAAACCAACCTCAGCTCTAAAATCCGGTATATTATCAAAGAACCACTGGCGCATAATATCCGGTTCGGTAATAGTACGCCACAACTGCTCCGTACCAACACTAAACTCTTGTTTAACAACTATAGGTTCGTCCATATCAGAAAACAATTTATTATTAGTAATCAATCAAATATAACAAATATGCAACTATTTTTCACTATCAGTCCACGATTCACTTAAACTTATAAATTCGTTTATCTCGGTTATTCGCTGAAGATATCTGTAATCTATTATCTCGCCACTCCTCTTATGTTTTAAGAAATCTGAATTATAAAGTTCAGTCTCAACAAAACCACTCTTCAACTTATTCCTCAGCAAAATATATGATACATTATAAACAGGTGATGGTATACTATTAACAATACAAAAAAAACAGCACTAATCAATTCATAATATCAATTATATAGCTTCTAATTACTATAAAATCTAATAGTGATTATACCATCTGTGTTACAAAAACTATTAACATTAAGAGTCCTCATTTCATCAATGAAACAAGTACTATGAACCTTAGGTGTTCTCATTTCATGGGTGAAACAGACACTTCGAACCCTAAGAGTCCTCTTTTCATCAGTGAAACAGACACTTTGAACCTTAAGAGTCCTCATTTCATAGGTGAAACAAACGCTATGAACCTTAAGAGTCCTCATTTAATGGGAGAAACAAGTACTATGAACCATAAGAGTCTTCATTTCACGATTACAACAAACGCTATAAGCCCTAAAAGTCAGCACTTTATTGGAAGCTTTCAATATTCATCATAAAACTGCATATTCTGGTTAGGTTTATGCAACACATATCAAATCAAGAATATATACAACTTAATTCAGATTCATTATATCACTAAAATTACTGACCACAAAATCAGGTGCAGGATTTATATCTGCCATATAGCTATGATATTTTCTGTTTGATTCTGACGAAAACCATATAGTTGTAATTCCTGCATTTTGTCCGGCTTTTATATCAACCTCTGAATCGCCTATTATTATGGTATTACATTTATCACCATTCATTATATCAAGTGCTTTATTAACTCCTTCAGCATCCGGTTTATGCTTTTTTACATCGTTTCTGCCAACAATACACTCAAAGATATTTGTCATACTGTATCTCTCTAATACAGTATTAACCTTCTCCCTCTCTGTTGATGTAACAATTGCCAGCTTAACACCCTGCTGTTTCAGTAAAGAGAGTGTATCCAGAACACCATCATTAAAGTTTACATTATATAAGTTTCGGTTAACACAGTCATATACCTTACTGGTAAATACCTCCATTGAGGATACTCCTATCTCCGTAAAGATATCCCATCCCTGAAAACCTCTCTTTACAATATCGTCTGATGCTGAAATATTAAAGTATTTAAGCCCCTCTTTCATTCCCTGAAACCAGATAGGAAGTGTGTCAACCAAACATCCATCCCAGTCAAACAAAATATATTGGTATTTTTTATTCATTGTCTTGCTGCTAAAGTAGTTTACTATCAACAATCAGATACATTTTTCTATATATCTGATTGGTTCTTTACAATTTATTAAGATTATCAATAAAGCTGAAAAACAATTCCTGAATAAACTTAAGATACTCGTAACTATTCACCTCCCTGTTAACATTAAACATTAAAGTAAAATCAGTATTGTTATTTTGTGCTTTACCCTCTATATAAAATATATCAGAGTCTAATAAATAATCTACAATACTCTTAGAATCAAGAAATCTAAAAGTTTTATCCTTATTATTGGTTTTAATAATATAATCTTTATCAAATTTTGAATTGTTTAGTGTAATTACCCTCTTTGACAACTTACTCAATAATCGTTCAATAAAATCTCCTTTCGTTATTTCAAAATAGAAGTCTTTTAATTGTTCAGATTGTATGGTAGCCTGAATTAATAACGGCTTTGTATCAGTTTCACTAAAAGTTATCTGTATACCATTATATATGCATCTAATTTGAAGTTTATCAAGATCTCTTGACACTGTAGTTATCAACTCAAATTCACCATTAATATCATTAGTCAACTCTTTCCAGTACTCTTTCTTTTCTCTCACAGAAAAAAAGCCCTTGGGATTATTAATAACGTATTTGTAAAAAGCACTTTGATTCTTTTGTCCTGAGATTTCTGATTTTATCATTCAATTAATGTTTTACAATTCTGTATGAAGTTATAATAATATTTGCAATACCCCCAACTATAGCCAATATCTGCGCTGCTTTAGGATTACCCTCTGCTCTGAGGAATCCGGCAAATATTATCTTACCTATAAGAAACGGAAAGGTTATAAACGTAAACAGGTTATATATGTTAGCGTAAATTTACTCCCAAAAAACCAAGAATATTAGCTCTAAAGAATATTGATACAATGGTTGCAATCACTCCAAATCCAATAGCCACTACCAACAGGTTAGAGAAATATCTTGATGCTGTTTTTTTATCGTTCTCTCCCAGTTTAATTGATGTAAGTGCTCCTCCTCCTGCAGCAAACATAAGCCCTATTGAAAATATAACACTATTAACTGGTATAATCAGGTTTACTGCTGCCAATGCTTCTGATCCAACATATCGTGATATAAAAAAGCCATCAATAATAACATATGTCGAAATAAATATCATCACCAGAACCGATGGCGCAAGGAACTTCAAAAACTCCTTTACATTAATCTCCTTTTTAAAATGCATATCTGTATCTCCTCATTTAACCTGTTAGGATGTACTTTCAGAGGTTTTATAACTGTGGCAAACTTATTATCCATTTAATGCTTTTATACTATTTGTATTATTGATATCTTTAGTATTAACATTTATGAAACAGTTATGAATAGTAGCAAGTTAAACACTTCAAATTATAACAATCTACTTCTGGAAATAAGTAATATATTAACTGATTCTAAAAGCTCAGTTGCAAGAACAGTTAATAAAACAATTGTAGTAACAAATTGGCATATTGGTAAATATATAGTAGAATATGAGTTCAAAGGAAAAGATCGTGCAGAATACGGAACCCAGCTTTTAAAACGATTATCTAATGATTTAACCAATAAATTCGGACGTGGTTACTCTTGGCGTAACTTATACAACATGAAGGAGTTTTATAAGAAATTCCAGATTTTGCAGACGAGTTCTGCAAAATTCAATAATAAAATATCTTCATCGTTTAGTAAGCTAACATGGTCTCATTATGTGAGACTTCTAAGTATTAATGATGAAGATGAAAGGAATTTTTATCTCATTGAGGCTGCCGAAAACAACTGGAAAGAGAGAGAGCTGGATAGACAGATAAACTCATCTCTATTTGAAAGATTAGTTCTTAGTAAGAATAAAGAGAAGATAAAAGAGCTGTCTGAAAATGGCCACATTATGCAGTCTGAACAAGACATCTTAAAAGACCCTTTAATACTAGAATTTCTAAATATTAAAAACAAAGACGATTATTCTGAAAATGATCTTGAAGCTGCTATTATAAATAATATTGGAGAGTTTCTATTAGAACTGGGTAAAGGTTTTACGTTTGTTGCCCGTCAACAGAGAATATCGTCAGGCACAGAACATTTCTTTATAGATTTAGTATTTTATAATCGGTTATTACGATCGTTTGTAATTATTGACCTTAAAATTGGAAAACTAAAGCATCAGGATATTGGTCAAATGCAGATGTATGTAAATTATTACGATAGAGAAGTTAAAACTGACAGCGAAAATCCTACAATTGGAATAATACTATGCAAGGAAAATGATGAATTTGTTGTGGAGTATACTTTACCAGAAAATAACAAACAGATTTTCGCAAACGAGTATAAATTATACCTCCCAAATAAAAAGGAGTTAAGAGCATTGTTGGAAAAATATATTTAAATAAAAGCTCTTTTTCTACACATCAAACGAATTTCAAAAAATCACTAATCCAACAACTATATAGAAAAGGGGCAACTTTTTGTCGCCCCTCTAAGAATTGAATCAAAGTTTGCATCACGCAGACTCTCATTTTAACCTAAATTACTGTATAAACAGTTTCTTTGTTACTAATTCAGTTCCGGAAACAATCTTTATAAGATATATTCCAGTAACCGGATTCTGAACTGTAATATTAGTTCTTTCAGCATTTATTAACCCTTGTGTAACAGCTTTACCAAGAGGGTCTATTACTGTATATGCACCCTCTAAATCTTTTGATTCTATTGTAAAGCTACCACTACATGGGTTAGGATATAATGATATCAAATACTTATCTTCATTAATAACTGATGTTCCACCACTCTTAGTTATATTAACAAACATACTAGTTGATGGTTTAGATTCTCCGTCAGGATCTGTATAAACAGCAGTAACATAATACTCATATGTATCGGTAATATTTGGTAGTGTTTCAGAGAATGTTGTCTCTGTTGTTTCTCCTACCTTCTCTTTTTTACGATATATATAGTACTTTGCAAGTGTTCCGTCAGAAACTTCTGCTCTGTTACTATTTGACTCAACCTTCACATTATCAATAGCTAACTGATAGCCATCAGTATATTCATAAACAAATGCAAGTTTAACACTTTTTCCTGTATATTTTGCTAAATCTACGTTAACTTTTGTTTTGTATATATTCGCATCTCCTCCATTAGTATAGAAAAGTTCCTCTTTCCATGTATTACCATCTAAAACCATTACTCTAAAGTTAGTGTAGTAGTAGGTTCCGCTTGACTCTCCGTTGTTGTACCACAACCAAAATGTAAGCTGATCGTTATCTGCTACAGTTATCTCAGGAGTAATTAACCAGTTAAACTCTGGCGCTGTATAACCTATAGCAGCTGAGAATTTACCCTCTTTTATATACTGCGGATCAGGCTTACCATCTTTTCCAAATGAGTTTTCATCGCAATGGAACCATGACTTTTTAGGATCGGCAGGCTCCTGATGTGCACCATCAATTGTTTTACTATACTTAACAGACCATCCACTTGCAGGCCACTCATCGTTCTCAAAACCTTCGTCAAGTTTATTACCACTATATGAGTCATCTACAGGTTTCTTCCAGGTAAGGGTTACTTTACGTGTTTTAGCTTCTACATTTGCTGCCAGGTCAGTTGGTGCTTTAAACACAAGTTCACGCACATTAACAACGTCATCTTTTGTTAACTCTCCGGTACCCTGACTATTAGTTACCGATAGTTTTATAGTATAAGCTCCGGCTGCATTAAACTTAATCTCAACTGTTTCTGAGTTCTCATTGGTTCCGTTAATGAACTCAAATGTTGATGGTGTTACCGACCATGTTCTTGATGTAGCTGCAGGAACAACCTCTGTAACATCTTTAAACTTAACAGAAGCATACTGTGCTATATTTAGTGCACCTAAAGCATTAAATTCAGGTTCTGGTTTACCATATACAATTGGATTCTCAACCATTGCAAGAAACTCATCCCACTTTGTTTCCGATATCTTAAGATAATCGTCTGCATTTGTATAATATTTTGCATTCTCATTTGCTGAGATATCTTTCGGAAACCAGATCTTTAACCCGGTAGCATTTGGTTTATCATTCTCCATAGATTTTATTATTGAAGCATTATATGCAGCCACAAGTTCATCTATCTTTGTTTTTGTCTCGTCAGATACAGAGCTCTTTGCTTTTAACAGTTCGAGAAAATGCCCAAGATCCTTATGCTCAATATAGTCATCGCCATCTGAGTACCATGCATTATCAATAGCATCAATAATGTCTGTATTAATTTTATGCATTTCAGGTATTATCTGCTCTGCAAAAGCATTAAGTGCTGGAATAAATTCTGCTTTAAACTTATCTGTACGTATTGCCGATTGTGTTGTTTCTCTATCGCCCTGTATACCATCATCGTATGATTCATCGTACTTAACAACAATATGATCTGCAAGCTGGTACTTATCAATATCAGGGTTGTCATTCAATGGCTGAAAGTGTGTTGTGTAGTGCCAGCCATCTGCCGGTTCTGTCTTTTCTGATGCTATTACAATATCTGTATAGTCTTTTATATCATATACTGTCTCAACCTGTCCTAACAGACATACATCAAAACCAAATATATCAAATCCTTTACCGTCAACATCTTTAAATGCTTTAAGAGCCTTTGCAAGATCCCAAACCTTCATATCGCCACAAGCCGATCTCCAAAGCTGACGTCCTGATCTGAATATTCCTGACCCATGATCCCATACATTACATCCATAGTGCTCAGCAGGGTAGTTCTCTTTACCCCATAGAATAAACTTCTCAAGGGTTTTATATTCATTCATATCAAGATCTGTATTCAGCTCGGTGCTAACTCTGTCTGATATTATGTATGTATTAAATCCGTCTGTATCTTTCTTAACATAATAGATACCATCTTTTTCATCATCGTTTGAATCAAACAGTACCAGATAGTTTACTTTTCCCGGTATCGATCCTAATACCTCCCACTCATTAAAGTCTTTATTCCCGTCAAGACCTGTTCCGTCTTCATACAGATATAACATATATGTCCATGTACTAAGACCACACTCTGCCTTAACATTAACTGTATACGGACTATCAACTGCATCGCTATTTATTGTAAGCAGAGCCTCGTCAGCAGTAGTTGTAATAGCTGTTGGAGCATATGTAAGCACAACATCTGCACTCTCATTAACAGCTAATGTACTGTTTTTAGGCGATGACTTAACTGTAAATAGTCCTGTAGCAATAGTTATATCATCAATAGCAATATCTTCATTACCAATATTTGTAACCTTAACAGTAAAATCTTTTGTTGTACTCTCTTTTATCTTACCAAGGTACTGGTCTGCACCACTATTTATAATATCCGATCCGTACGAAAGTTCGATATGTTTTCCTGACAGGCTTGTTATTTTTACATTGTCAAAGGCCACACCTTTTGATGCTTTACGCTCATTTGCAAAGTATATACCCAACTGATATCCATCTTTTAATGCTTCGCCTGATAGATCAATCTTAAGTTTTTTCCATGTAGCAGAGTTACTAATATTTTTAATAACTGTCCACTTTGCTTTTGGGTTTGCTCTACCTACAACAGCAAATGTTGGCATATCAGACAGGTAGTCCATCTCAAAATATGCGCGTCCAATACCTGACAAGTTAAGAGGTGTCAGAGGAAGGATATCTCCACGATCAGAATATCCAAAATATGAGCTTTTAATATCTGATGTATTTACAGCCACATATTTACCTTCGCGATGAGGTATCTCATAATCATCTTTTACAAAATCGCCGTCAGAACCTATCTTTAACAGATGTGAGCCTCCTGTAGAGAATATAAAATCTGATGCCCCGGATTCAAAATCTTCTGAATATGGAATGCTCTTGGTTTTATAAGCTGTAACAAATTTCTCTTCTGATGGATAGGATTCGTCTCCAGCACCATTTACAACAGTTACATAATATTTGTAGATACCTGTCTCTAGCCCTGTATCTGTCCATGAGCTCTCTGCCGGATCTGTAATCTCTTTTACAACAACATCTTCTCTGTATATTTTAAGTTTTGTAAAGTCATCTGCCAAACTTCTGGTTACAGCTTTATCCTTACCAATCTTTATATTGTCAAGTCCCATCTGCCATCCATCTGTATATATATATACAAATCCTATCTTAACATCTTTACCAGCATATGCATTCATATCAACCTCAACCATTCTCTCCATATAGTTAGATGGTGTTCCGTCTGTATAGTAAAGAGCCTCGTTCCATTTGCCATCAGCATTAATCATTACCTTAAAATCAGAATAAGAGTATACTACCCCTCCGGCAAATGCATTTTTATAAAATAACCAGAAACGTAGTTTATCATTAGTCTCTATTGATACTGGTTTTGTAATAAGCCATGTATGATTCTTTGTCTCGTAATGTATTCCTGTAGATCTCTTTCCGGTCTTAATAAGATCTTCTCCGTCACCACCAAACGATGATGCTTCGTTATGAATCCAGATGTTTTCATCACCTGTAGGGTCTGTTTGTGCACCATCAATTGTAGTCGATTTTTTTATTTCCCATCCTTCAGGTGGAAATTTATCTCCTTCAAAATCTTCAGCAAATGTAGCTTCAAATGTCAGCGATGGCCACGATACTGTAATATCATTATAGTTTGCATCTGCCATAAGGCATTTATTAGGGTTAACACCATCCTGTCCTGGTCTTATAACTATATATTTGTCTACAGCCTTTTTAATATTACCGTTAATAGTTACCGAGATATCTTTTTTACCTAGCGATGCATAGGTAACAGCAACATTCTCATTCTCTGATATAGCAGGTGTAGAAGCATTGCCAAAGTTCCAGTTAAGTGTTTTATACGATCCTCTTACAACAGCAGTAAAATTTACAGTTTCGCCTGGCCCTGCCTCTCTTTTGTCTGAATAGAAGTCTATAGCCGGATCAATTGTTGTTACCTTTATAGCCGCAGTTTTGTCTGATTCGTCTGTTCCGTATTGAGCTGATACTCTACAAGAGTAATCGTCCGGATCAAGATCGTTTATCTGAAATACTCTTACATCAGATGCCAGTTCAGCCTTTAGTATATCATTTACATATACCTTAAATCCTGTTGGATTTTCTGTTGTTCTCTCTGAATTAGCTGTGTAGTTTGTATTACAGTTAAAATTATTACGCATCAGTTTCTGGTTCTGAACAGCAAAAGGGTTTGAAAGTTCCTCTTTCAGGAATCTCATGTTTTTACCATTAGTATCTTTACGCGATGTCTTATTCTGAATCTTTACATCGTCAATTGCAATACCACTACCATCTGTATAGCTCTGTACAAAGGCTATCTTAATACTCTTTCCGCTATAAGCACTGAGGTCTATTATCTGCTCATTAAGCATAACAAAATTACCCGATGTTCCATCATAGCTTTTTAGTGTTTTCCAGTTAGTATCACCATCTTTTACAAGTATATCGAACTTTGATGTGTAGATTGAACCAAAGAATGATGCACTACCTGTAAAATGAACATAGTACGATAACTCTTTATTATCCTCTATTGTGATAGATGGTGTAATAAGCCAGTTACTTTTCTTTTTTTTGTAAGATATTGCCGCAGAGAAATAGCCTGTATGTACATACTCCATATTAGCTATTGTTCCCCATGTTGGTTTTGACGGATCTATTGCTACCGGATCAGTTGTAAGATCGTCTGATACTTTTATCTCCCATCCAGGAGGCGGGAATACTCCCGTTTCGAATCCTTCCGGGTTTTTAAATTCAGGTGTATCGGAACTTGCAAGCCACGACATCTTTATGATGTTGTTATTTGCCACAGCTCCAAAGTGGGTAGGTTTTGGCTTGATTTGAGCAAACATAGTGCTACAAGCCAACATTACAAACAGTAATGTTTGTGTAAAAGTTCTCTTCATGTAATTAAAGCTTTTTCATAAGTGTTACACAACAATCGCAGATAAACAGTTACTAACTATTGATGGGAATGTCAGGATTTAAATGTTCTTATTATATAACAGGTTCACAAATTAATAATATCGTATACAAAAATATGAGCAATATAACATGATGCAAATTAAAGGGTTTTTATTAAATATATTATAAAACATGTCTGTTTAAGCAATCAATAAATAACAGCATGTGTATCTATCATTTACAATGATTGATTTATCCATTGATGTTAAAACAAATCGATAAAAAATTTTATTTAAACATATAAAAAAGATATATAACACCAACTTTTACTACCATTATCAAAATAAAAGCATAATGTTATTCTAAAATGGGAACCTTAATCTCTTTTTGTTTTAAAAGAGTAGTCTTTACCCTTGTCTCTAAGTAATTTCTGATTAGCTATAAGATCCTGGTTATACTTAATCCAGGTAGCAGCAAATTTTTTAAATCTGCTGCATGGAAATATTGTACATTCATAACAGAATTTGTGCCCTCTCTTCTCTACACAGCACACGTAAATACTCTTGCACTTACGGCAATCTGTTTCGGCACCATTACACCTGTTTTTACTACGTAAATAGTTAGGACATCTGCCGCAGAATATTCCACATGGAGGAATGGTTCCATCATATTGTAACAGTGTAGTATTCATCAAAGGTATTTAGGCCTCTTTTTCGTAATATACCTTGTAATAATTCATTCCACGATCGTCATCAAAACCCTTCTCTATAAGATCTCTACGTCCGTGAATATATATATGAAAATTTTTATCGAGCTTAAGTATACTCTTAAATGATTTTTGTTGCTTTTTTACTGCATTATCTGATATAGAGAAGTTATTGCTAAGATCAACACAGTTCTCAGTCTGATATTTCTCCTTAAACTCATCAAACGCGTCAATAACCTCAGGGTTTTCAATAACTGTTTCTTTAAAATTATCCTCCTGAAAGTCCTCCTCGTTTTTAAAGAACTCTACCGATCTGTTAAGCAGTTCTATCTGGTCTATCTTCTCTACCTCATTCTCTTTATTAAATACCTCCTTAACAAATGTTTTACAGAGATCCATATATCTGTTTGTCTGATAAAAATCATCTGATTTAGGCTCTACATTCAGAAAACTCTCTTTCCAATATTTAGCCTCGTCTTTATTAGTTTTGTCAATAATGGCAATCTTGTAGCCAAAGTCCTTCTCAGTATTAAATATTAAACAACCTTTATCAAGCTTTTTAATATTTACTCCACTATCCTGATCAACAGAGAACTCTCTATCTTGCTGGTAAATTTTAAGGTATGTCTCTTTAGATTCTGACTTAAAAATTCCTATTGCATCAACAAGTTCATCATCAATAATACAATCTTTTATATATGTAACATATAACTCTCCGCCTTTTATATTTGGATGATCTGATATCTCATACAGATGTTTTGCTATAAATACTGATTGATCGTAGAAATTCTTGTTGGGATCAAACATATAACCCGAAAATGTATATAATTCATTAAGGTTAACATCTGATGAATGTGTAAACTGATAGTATTCCGGCTGTTTAAAATTTGACAGGAAATATGTCATTAAAAGTTCTTTAACCTCATCGTCTACAGATAACTGTCCTTCAGATATAACAAGCTCTTCGTCCTGAATCTTATTACCTACCTTATGCACAACAATCTTCTCCAGAACAGACTCTTTAAAATCAAACATATCAGATTTATTTTATTATATACATTTACAAATAGTATCTTCGTTACAATATTACAGAAAACTGATTAAATAAATATTAAAAACATGACTAAAGAGTGTTGGAAACCCGGAAATATGGTTTATCCGTTACCAGCCGTAATGGTTAGTTGCGGACATACGGAAGATGAGCACAATATTATTACTATAGCCTGGACAGGTACCGTAAATACAAACCCGGCAATGGTATATATATCGGTTCGTAAGGAGAGACATTCATATGATATTATAAAACGAACAGGAGATTTTGTAATTAATCTTACAACTGAAGATCTTGCTTTTGCAACAGATTGGTGTGGTGTACGCTCCGGAAGAAAATTTGATAAGTTTAAAGAGATGAAACTTACTAAAGAGGAAGCAAAGGTTGTTAAGTCGCCACTTATAAAGGAGTCGCCAATAAATATTGAGTGTGTGGTTAAGGATATAGTTGAGTTAGGATCGCATGATATGTTTGTTGCTGAGGTTGTAAATATAAATTACGATACTAAATATATTGATCCGAATACAGATGAGTTTAGCCTTGCTGCTGCACGCCCTATTGTATACTCGCACGGAAAATATTTTAGTCTTGGTAAAAAGATTGGGAAGTTTGGTTACTCAGTTGAGAAGAAGAAAAAATAGATAAGTTATACTATATATCTGCGTGCAAAGCATGCAGATATATAGTAATATTATTAAGGTCTGAAACCAAATACCATCACATCATCGGTTTGATTCTCCGGCTCCCCTCTCCAATTCTCAAATTCACGTTTTATAATCTCTCCCTGATCGGCACACGACTCTCCGTTAATAAACTCTATAAGATTGTATAGTTGACCTTTCTTAAATTTCTTTCCGTTTGGTCCGCCAAACTGATCTATTATACCATCAGAGAACATATAGAATATGTCACCATCGTTATAAGATATATCTTTAACCTTATATCTTTTATCAGTTAATACATGCATTCCTATTGGTATATGATCTCCTTTATGCTCTATTAAAGTACCATCGGCAAAGTGTACAAGGTATATGTATGCCGACGCAAATCTTATCACCTTACGTTTTTTATCAACCACGCACAGACCAATATCCATTCCATCTTGTGGTTCATCTATACTACCATCTTGCTGTAATACCTTTATTACCTCAGAGCGTAATCTGTTAAGTATCTCGTTAGGCTGGCTACAACCAATCTCTCCAACAATCTCGTTAAGAGCCGTTACTCCTATCATACTCATAAATGCTCCAGGAACACCATGTCCGGTACAATCGGCAACAGCAATAACCATGTTATCGCCTTCGGTAGATGTCCAGTAGAAATCTCCACTCAATATATCCTTAGGTTGATAGAATATAAAGCAATCTGATAGTTGTTTTTCAAACAATGAAGTATCCGGCAAACTAGCCTTCTGAATCTTCTCTGCATAATATATACTATCTGTAATCTCTTTATTCTGGATAAGAATATGGTCTCTCTGCTTAAGAATCTCTATTGCCTGACGTTCTATCTCATTCTTCTGTTCAAGAATCTCGTTATTCTTCTGTCTTAAACGTCGGTTAACTCTACGTTTAGTTCTGTACATAAAGAATACCAGAACTATTATACCTGCAAACAGCATTGCTATAACTCCAAACATCAGTGTAGCCTGCTCCTGAAGTCTTAACAACTCTTTCTGCTTACGTATATCCTCTTCGCGCTGACGAATAACCTCTCTGCTGCTCTGTAATAGTTTATCCTTCTCTACTGTCTCAAGACCTAATTGCTCTATTATACCCTGATTTTTATATCGCTCCTTCAGTAACAAGTCTTTCTCTTGCTCATAGTCCTTTAAGATATCTTTTTGCTTAATTATATCCTGCTCTTTACTGTCAAGCTCTTGTTGTGTCTGATTCAACTGACCTCTGGTTTGACGTAGCAGCACAGCATTATCTATCTGTAATTTCTCTATTCTGTCAATATAATCGTTCTCTTTACGTGCATTCTTTACCTTCTCTGCATTCAGCTGTCTCTGTTTTACCGACAGGGCTCTTGAGTGTAGTTTCTTTTCCAGCTTTAAAAGAGATTTTGACACAGTAACAGCCTCTTGATACAGCTCAACCCGCGTATACAGTTCATACAGATCCTCTAAGAACGATCGTCTCTCTGATTCAGGGGTAATTTTAAGTGCATACTTAACCACCGGTGAATAATAATACTCGTTTGCCCTATCCTTTGCCTTAAGTTTATCTTCGCAAATAAGGCCTATAGCTATAAGTTTACGGGACAACTCAAGGTATCTTCCATTATCCTGATAAACACCTGCCTCCTCTTCGTAATAATATATAGCATCGTCAAGCATTTTCTGCTTTTCGTATGCCTGCGCTATCACATTAAGCACACCTGCGTGTTCCCAAAAATCAACAAAATCTTTATTATTTATTATCCTCTCACCCTCATATACACAATCTACGGGGTTGCTTTTAAGCAATCGGTTTAATCTGTCTAGATTATCTGTCTGAGCCAACAACTCTCCATAAATAAAAACAGATACGACAAAAATCGTAACAACTTTATAAATAACATGTTTGCACTTTACAATACTCATAAAATCTGTTTTTCAGATAGAATTGCTAATAAATTTACAAAATAAAAGATCAAACTACAGCATTTTTCCACTTTCCTTTTAAAAGGAAAATCATAGAAATTCCTCCTAACGAGATAGCATAAATATATTCAGATGTCCAAACAACTGAAATAGATGGTTTTGCAAAATTTGTTAAAACAAATACATATAATAAATATATTACAATAACCACAATCTCTATACCAAATGATACATTTGTTTTCCCTGTACCCGATACGGCACTGAATATTACAAATGCTGTACCGAGCAGTGTAGCACTACCACACACAACATACAGGGCACTAACGCTTTCGCTAATTATCACCGGATCATCAGTATAAATACGTAGAATTATATCAGGAAATACAAATCCAACAATTACAAATCCTGCAACTGAAACAATACACATTAGTACGGTTTTATACATTACTGCCAAAACCTCACTCACCTTACCTTGTCCTATTACCTGACTAACAAGGGTATTTGTTGCCGATGAATATCCCATAATAGGTATTAGCAATACAACATAAACACTACGTACTACATTTGATACAGCCAAAGGCATTTCTCCAAGATGTTCAACCATAAGGAAAAACATGAACCAACCTCCTATTGATATAAAGTTCTGTAGCATCATTGGGGTTGCTATACGTATATTATTGGTAAATACCTTTTTATTAAATCCCTTTAGTTTAAATAACTGATATTTATCGTGTGGTACATTAAAATACGTTACCAGAATAAAACATACAAATGCACTTGCCTCTGCTATTACCGATGCCAGCGCTGCTCCTCTTATACCCATTGGTTCAAGGCCTAATCCTCCAAATATAAACCAATAGTCAAGGGTAACATTTACCGCTGCCATAAGAACTGTAGTATATGTAATAATCTTTGTGCGTGCTATTCCCAGATAGAAAGCCCTAAAAAGGAAATTAAAGAATGCGAAAAACACACCAAATATACGTGTTTGTATATACTCTGTTGATGCAGCCGATATATTATCTGAGTTCATTATCGAATCAAAAATGGTTCCTCCAAACAGCTGAACTACAGAAAACATAAGAATAGCTAATGGTAATAAAAAGTATATCGATTGCCCAATAACTCCTCCTATTCTGTCATAGTTAGACTCACCATATCGTCTTGCAACAATAATTTGTGCCCCAATACCGTAACCCCATCCAAGCATTGCTGCTGCATAGTAAAACAGACCTGCTACAGCTCCTGCTCCAAGCTCTATTTGACCTACACGTCCTAAAAAGGCTGTATCGGTTACATTTATTATATTTTGTGCAATACTACCCAGAATTATAGGATAGGCTATTGCCCATATTTGTTTATATGAAATTGTTGTCTTCAAATAGTATTATGTTTAAAAAGGGGGCATTTAAACATGCCCCCTTCTGACAAATTATAAATGATCTTCAAAATATCTAGAAACAGTATTCATTAAATGTACCCTGTCTTTTCCTCTTACATTATGAGGATGCGTTGGGTATATCATATAATCTATAAGTTTACCTTTCTTAACACATTCGCGAAGGAATAACTGACTGTGTTGCCATACAACAGTTGGGTCTATTGACCCATGTATTATCATTAATCTTCCTTTAAGGTCATCAACCTTATTAATAAGAGATGAGTTCTTATATCCTTCCGGATTCTCCTGTGGTTTATCCATGTATCTCTCCCCATACATTATCTCATAATACTTCCAGTCAATTACCGGTCCACCAGCAACACCAACCTTAAAAATATCGTTATGCTTTAATAGCATAGATATTGTCATGAATCCACCATAACTCCAACCATGTACACCAACTCTATCTTTATCTACATATGGTAACGACATTAAATAGTCAACCCCAACCATCTGATCCTCTACCTCAGGTGTTCCCAGCTGACGGTGAATTGCACTCTCAAATTTATGTCCTCTATGCGCCGTACCTCTGTTATCAAGGGTAAAAGCAATGTATCCTTTCTGAGCCATATACTGCTGCCACATACGTGTTGCTCCCATCCATCTGTTTGTTACAAGCTGCGAGTGAGGACCACCGTATACGTATACAATAACCGGGTATTTTTTATTAGGATCAAAATCAGACGGTAATATCATTCTATAATATAAATCTGTTTTACCATCTTTTGCCTTAAGATTTCCTAGCTTAATTTCGCCAAGGTTATAATCCTTGTAAGGATCTGTTGCCTGTAATAAGCTCTTTATCTTTTTACCTTTTGTTGAAGATATCTCAATTGTACGAGGGTTCTTAAGGCTTGAGTAGTTATCAATAAAATATGATTTATTACCATTAAGGCTTACATTATGATATCCTTCTGCTTTTGTAAGTCTTGTTATCTTTCCTGATTTCATACTTACCTTGTACAGGTTATTATCAATTGGAGAGTCTTTTGTTGCTGTAAAGTAGATATACTTTGCCGATTTATCAGTTCCAATAAGATTACGTATTGCCCAATCTCCTTTAGTCAGCTGCTTAATAAATTTACCATCTGTATTATAAAGATAAAGATGCTTATATCCGTCACGCTCACTATGCCAAACAAATCTGTCTGCTTTACCTGATATAAAATATAGTTTGTCTTCCGGCTCAACCCACGACTCACTTTTTTCTTCGAACAAGGTCTTTATAAGTTTACCAGTAGAAGCGTTGTATTTGTTAAGCTTCATATGGTTTTGCTCTCTATTTAATACCGCAATATATATATGCTGCTCATTTGGTTCCCAACTAATATTTGTAAGATACTGCTCACTATCCGGATTATTATCTATAAATACAGTCTTGTTACTTGTTACATTATATATTCCCAGCTTAACATGCTCGCTATCCATACCTGCCATTGGGTATTTGATATTACGCAACTCAGCAACTCTAGCCTCAATATTTACAAGAGGATAATCAGTAACCTCCGATTCATCTTTTTGATAGAATGCAATATACTTTGATTTAGGCGACCAGAATATACCTCCTGATATACCAAATTCGCTTCTACTTACAGCCTGACCTGAAACAATATTTTTATCATCCTCACTGGTTATTGCAATATCTTTATCTGATCTATCAGAAACATACAGGTTATTATCCTTTGTGTATGCAATCATATTCAGATCTTTATTAAAGGTTATATTGTTCCACTCACTTTTATATCTCTTTTTTGCTACTACACTCTTACTTGCAATATCAAAAACAACTCTGTAGTCTTTTGCATAAAACGAAAATTGATTAAACGATATCCATGATGTTCTTGGAAAACGTTTCAGTTCATCAATTTCATTGGACTTTAGTGCAGTATTTATCTGATCTAAAGATATAAGAGGCTTATTATTCTTTGATGTTATACTCTGAACATATAGCTTGTTCTCTTTAATAAAGGTATACTCCTTGCTATCAGGTCGCCACGATAGCTGATTTATAGTTGATGGTCTGAATTTATAGTACCCCAACATTGCATCTTCCATTGTAAGCATCTTATCCTGCCCCCATGCCATACAGTTACCCAAGAGCAACGCTGACAATAATAACAATGTCTTTCTCATATTATATCTATATTATTTAAAAATTTATCCGGTACAATTAATTGTACCAAAAATACTTTTTTTTAAGAAACATAATAGTATTGCCGTAGCTAAATTGGTAATATCGTTATACATTAAAAAAACAATGCTCAAAATATCCTGATTATCAATTGTAATTTAAATTGTTGTTGATACCATTTTTTTGTAATTTATGTGATAAATAAACACCATAATCTATATGAGTGACTTTTTATTACAGGCTATAATGCAGTTACTGGCACTTGTGTCGCCAGATAATAAAGAAGTATTCAGAAAAAAACGAAAATCTGTAACGGCTTTCTTAAACACAAAAGTCTCTTCAAAACTGGCCGAAGAGTATATTGCTCTTTTTGACGATTACTACTCAATAAGCATTGAAAGAAGAAGACAACGTCAAAAAAAGAATAAAAAGTCTACACCTGACTCGGTAAAGATACTACATCTATGCAGTGCTATTAATCAAGATATTACACACGACCAGAAGATTGATCTTGTTATTAGAGTTTTAGAGTATATGAAATCCGAAGATGGAACTCTTACAGAGCGAGATCTGTCTCTTTTTCGCATGATATCTGGTGTTTTTAATCTGCCCGAAAAGGAGTACAAGGAACTGTTTGGTTTTATAACCACAAAAATTGAGAATCTGGACAGAGATAATGCCAACCTTGTTTTTGTAGAAGAGAGAAGAAACAGAAGTAAAGGATCGGTATCAATACAAAAAGAGGGGTTTTCAGGAACACTTGTATTTCTATTTATTGAGAATATCCATATGTTCTATGTAAAATACAGTGGTAAAACTGAATATGAGTTAAATGGACAAATTCTTGAGAATGAAATTGTATCACCTTTTATACAAGGTTCATCAATCAGAAATATTAGCATTGTTCCTATATATTACTCTGATATTCTATTTGAATTAACAAGATACAAAACAAACTCAAAGGTTGTCTTGCAGGTTAGCGATGTCTGGTACTTTTTTAAAAATGGTAAATTAGGCTTAAAGGAGATATCGTTTAATGCACATGCTGGTAAAATTGTTGGTATAATGGGCATGTCAGGATCAGGAAAGACTACACTTCTAAATGTGTTAAACGGATCTTTATTACCTCAAGAGGGCTCTGTAAATATCAATGGTCTCAATATACATAATAAAGAGAACTCATTAGATGGTTTAATAGGTTATGTTTCTCAAGACGATCTGCTCATTGAGGAGCTTACTGTGCATGAAAACCTTATGTTTAATGCCAAATTTTGCTTTGGCAGTTACTCTAAAGATAAAATAAACGAGATTGTTAATAATGTACTTGCGAGTATTGGGCTACTTAAGATAAAAGATATGAAGGTTGGTAGTCCGTTAAATAAAAAAATAAGTGGCGGACAACGTAAAAGGTTAAATATAGCCCTTGAATTACTAAGAGAACCTGCTATTCTGTTCCTTGATGAACCAACATCTGGTCTGTCGTCAATGGATTCTGAGAATATTATGGAGTTACTTAGAGAGCTTGCGTTTAAAGGGAAACTGATTGTTGTGGTAATCCATCAGCCATCGTCAGATATATACAAGATGCTTAATCAGCTATTGCTGTTAGATAGTGGCGGACAACTAATATATGATGGCGATCCTCTTGACGCAATTACCTATTTTAAAGGGCGTGCACACAAAACAGATATATCAGAATCAGAATGTACACAATGCGGAAATGTAAACTCTGAACAGTTGTTTAATATTGTTGAATCTCATCTGGTTGATGAGTACGGAAAACGCACAGCAAACAGGAGAATAAATACAGGAGAATGGGTTAACTATTTTAAGATATTTAAAACTGAGGATCGCTACATTGATGATTCTACTTCAGACATACCCAGAATATCGTTTAAAATTCCGGGAAAATTAAAACAGCTATTAATATTTACGCATAGAGACCTTCTTTCTAAGTTCTCTAATAAGCAGTATGTTGTGGTTAATCTCTTTGAAGCCCCTGTTTTAGCTTTTATACTATCATATCTTGTACGATTCTTTAACAGCTTTAGGGAGAATAGTAGTTACACGTTTATTGAGAATAATAATCTGCCTGTATATATCTTTATATCAGTTATTGTGGCTGTATTTATTGGATTATCTGTAAGTGCTGATGAGATAATTAAAGACAGAAAGATAAGAAAACGAGAAAAGTTTTTAAGCCTCAGTCGTAACAGTTACCTATTATCAAAAGTATTATCACTAACCCTTATTTCAGGTGTTCAGTCGTTACTGTTTGTAATTGTAGGTAATAGTATGCTAGAGATAAAAGATATGTACTTTGAATATTGGATTGTGCTATTCTCTACATGGGTATCGGCCAATTTAATGGGACTTATTATATCTGACAGTTTTAAAACAGTAGTAACTATATATATACTAATTCCATTCTTGGTAATACCCCAAATAATACTAAGTGGTATAATAGTAAAATACGATAAACTAAATCCACAGATATCATCGCCTGTTGATATTCCTTTATATGGTGAGTTAATATTGAGTAGATGGGCTTTTGAAGCTCTTGCGGTAAAACAATTTAAGGACAATAAATATGAGCAGAAGTTTTACACAATAAACAAATATATTAGTCAGATAGAGTTTAAAAAGAATTACTGGTTACCAGAGGTATCAAACAGGGTTAATGAGTTAAAAAATGGTATTAAATCTGGTATCGATTCTGAAAAATTTATACGTTATCATAATGTTATAATAAATGAAATATCTAAAGAAAATCAGAATGAGTTTCATCCAAAGATAGTATTTAACAGCCTGCTAGTTAACGACAAAACTCCCTTAACTATTGATTATCTAAACTCTATATCTAAATATCTTTCAGATACAAAAGATTACTATATAAGTATGCATAACAAAATGATTGTGCAAAGAGACGCAATAACAAGAGAACTAATTGAAGATATAGGATCGTCAGAAAACTATCTGGAATGGAAAGGAAGGTATTTTAATAGTAGCCTTAACAAGTTTATAAGAAGATCTGATGAAAAATACAGAGTAATAGAGTATAACAATGAGCTTTTCCAGAAGATTGATCCAATATATATGAACCCGGTAAAACGAAATATAAAGGCTCATTTTTTTAGTCCGTCAAAATATATTTTTGGTATATCAATATCAACATTTGTAATCAATATTATAATGATATGGTTTTTTACAATAGTGTTATATATAATGTTATACTTTAGCCTACTGAAAAAACTGCTATCTATAGGTAGTATAAAACTGAAATTAAAAAAGAAGAAGAGTATAATAAAATAAAAGCTGCCTGATTAATGGCAGCTTTCATATAATCTATAATAGTATTGATTAATCAACAATCTCAATCATCTTAAAAGGTATACGTATAATAGATTCGTAATCCTCTCCCGCTTCAAGCATATCCTCATCATCCTCTTCGTAATACCAGTTAATGACCACATCGTGTCTTGCCTTCTTAATAGCTTCTAATTTCTTAAAAACATCTAATATACACTTAGAAGAACTTGTATTAAAATACTCCAATTGCATATTAACTGTTGTAATTTCATGAGGCTCCTTCTCGTATTTATCTAACCAGTCGACAACAGGCTTATAAAATTCAATAGAATTTTCCGGTATTGAACGCCCTTTTATCTCAATTAATCCTTTTTCTGGATCCATAGTTATGGCTGGTGTCTTGGGTGTACCTTCTATAGAAACTGTTTCCATAAATCTTATGTATTTAATTCTTTATTAACAAAAACGTCTAATCTAAAAAAGTAATAGTCATCGTTTACCGAAGAAAAATCGTAATCGAGTTTATTACCCGTTTTACGGGCTATATCCATCAGGCCTAATCCTCCTCCGCCTTTTTCAGAAAACGACTGATTATTTAAAATCTCTTTATATTTTAGTTTTAACTCCTCTTTTGTAGCAGAATTTATCTCTCTTATTCTGTTTTCAAGATCCCTTTTTTTATCCTTCTGTACAAAATTTGCTGTCGAAATTAATACTTTATTTTCTAACATCGACAACATATAACAACCAAAACGCTCATTTTCTGAAATGCCTTCAATGTTTCTGGGTTGGTCAACATGGTGATATAGATTCTGTAAACTCTCAACCAATACATGATAGATTCTCTTCTTTACAGAAGATTTTACAGACAACCTGTCTAACTTACACTCAATTATATTGAGTGTATTAGAAAGTATGTCAGAAGTGATGTCTCCTTTAAACGCCAAAAGAACATCTCCTTTTATCATATCTTCATAATAACGATTCAACTCTATCTATTTTACTTTCAAAACCATTCCTAAATTTAGAAAAACTATATTTGCCATACAATAGTGTAAACGAATTAGATATAAGTTTTTTATAAAAAACAGCTTATTTCTTCATTATTTCACTACAGATCCTACCAAAATCCGGTTATATTCGTCTCCTTTTATTATGCTTACAGCTTTTTTGTACATCTTATTATCGTTGTTGGTAATAAAAAAATATGCCGATGTATCCCACAAATCTCGCGCTATCAATGCTTTTAATATTAACCTGATCTCACTCTCAGATGCAGCATATTCCTCTTCATTATATTTAATATCATACGATTCAGCAAAGGCAACAAACCTCTTCATAAACCTTTCATCTATCTGAAAATCTTCAGAAAAGCTCTTTATAGAGTAGTATAACTTATAAAGATCTGATCTATTATTATCAACATACATTAATACAAAATCATTTATTACACTCTTACTCAGCAAATCTCTATAATAATCAGAATAACTAGAAGTATCAATTGGTACAAATATATCCGGCATTATCCCTCCTCCTCCATAAACTGTTCGTCTAGATTTTAGTGTTTTGAATTTCATATCCTCATCAAAGGTTATACTATCCTTTGTATTAAACTCTCCATTTTTATACCTGTAGGTTATCTCCTTTCTGTATACATCAACGCCATTTTTATATGGTTTCTGAATTAATCTTCCTGTTGGCGTATAATATCTTGATGTTGTTATTCTTATTACAGAACCATCTGGTAACAGATAGGCATTCTGCACCAATCCTTTACCAAACGACCTGCGCCCAATAATAACCCCTCTGTCCCAATCCTGTACCGCACCTGATACTATCTCACTAGCCGAAGCGGATCCTTCATCGATGAGTACAACAACTCTTGACTCTCGCAGTTTACCATACTCCTTATTTGCAATATACTCCTTTCGTGATGAATGTGTTCCCTCTGTAAACACAAGTAACGACTTGTGTGGTAATATCTCATTAAGAATAGAAATAGCAATATCCATGTATCCGCCTACGTTTCCACGCAAATCCAGTATAATATTCTGTGTATTACCCAATTCATTCAAGGCTTTCATAAACTCATTATACGATGTCTTAGCAAATCTGTTAAGCCTTATATAACATGTCTTATCATCAACCCTGTAGGATGCCTCTACACTATAAATTGGTATTGTATCGCGGATAATACAGAAGTCTATAAATTCGCCTTTCCTATATACAGTAACATTTACAATAGAACCTTTCTCTCCTTTTAGCAGACTCATTATCTGCGAATCAGTAATCTCTATATTTGCAATATTCTCTTCCTCAATCTTAACAATTCTGTCACCAGCTTTAAGGCCGGCTTTTGCCGAAGGACCACCTGATATGGTGGCTAAAACCAACAGTGTATCTCTGTATACCTCAAATTGGATACCAATCCCCTCAAACTCACCATCAAGCTGTTCTGTAATATCCTGCACATCCTCAGCAGATATGTATGTTGAGTGAGGATCAAGACTCTCTATTATCTTCTTTAAACCAGTTTCAACTATATCTTTGGTTTTTACTGAATCTACATACAGATTCTTAAGATAATAGAGAGCCCGGTTCATCTTTAATGAGTGAAGATAAAATTCATCATCCTGAGATTTTAGAGTGGCTGTCAGTACAAATAGTGCAATTAGAAATAACAAGATTCTTTTCATACAACGTCTGTTTTCATTTTTAATGTTCTGTATATTTAGCTGATCACCTACCGATATCTAAAATAAAAAGGACAACAAGAGATAATCATTCTAAAAATAGTATCTGCAATACAAACAGTAATACTATCAGTTCTATATGTCAGATTACAACTATATCAATCAAAACAAAGGAACCTTATATGCTTACGTCAGGTAAATACTTTGGTTACACTTTATAAAAAAATAAGCCGGCATTTGCCGGCTTATTATCAAGTATTATAGTGTTAAATTATTCCCACTCAATTGTTGCAGGTGGCTTAGAACTAATATCATATACCACTCTGTTAATACCTTTAACCTGATTAATTATCGTGTTAGATATTTTTGCTAAAAATTCATATGGCAGATGAACCCAATCAGCTGTCATACCATCTGTTGATTGCACAGCTCTTAATGCAACACAATTCTCGTATGTACGTTCATCGCCCATAACCCCAACAGATTGTACAGGAAGTAATATAACACCAGCCTGCCATACATCATTATAAAGACCATCCTCTTTAAGACCATCGATAAATATAGCATCTGCCTCCTGTAATATTCTAATCTTATCCTCTGTAATATCACCCAATATACGTATTGCTAAACCTGGTCCTGGAAACGGATGGCGTTGCAACAATGAATCTCTGATACCTAAAGCCTTTCCTACTCTACGCACCTCATCCTTAAATAACAGGTTAAGAGGTTCAACAATTTTCAGATTCATCTTTTCCGGTAATCCACCTACATTATGGTGCGATTTAATTGTAACAGAAGGACCATTAACAGATACAGACTCTATCACATCAGGGTAAATTGTTCCCTGCCCTAACCATTTAGTATTCTTTATCTTCTTTGCCTCTGCATCAAACACATCAATAAACACCTTACCTATCGCCTTTCTCTTCTGTTCAGGATCACTTAGTCCTGCCAAAGCATCAAGAAACTGTTTTTTTGCATCAACTCCAATAACATTCAATCCCATATGCTGATATGAGTCAAGAACTAATTCAAACTCATTCTTTCTTAGCAGTCCATTATCTACAAATATACATGTAAGGTTTTCGCCAATAGCTCTGTTAAGTAGTACAGCTGCTACTGTAGAGTCAACACCACCAGATAGTCCAAGAACAACCTTATCATCCCCCAACTGCTGTTTAAGTTTATCAATAGTAGTCTCTGCAAACGAATCTGGTGTCCAGTTCTGTGAACACTTACATATATCAACCACAAAATTATTTAATATCTGCTTACCTTCTAAAGAGTGATATACCTCAGGATGAAATTGAAGAGCATATGTTGTCTCTCCCTCAATCTGATAGGCTGCAATTTTCACATCCTTTGTACTTGCTGTAATCTTATAATTATCCGGAATCTTTGCAATTGTATCTCCATGCGACATCCATACCTGTGAATGGTCTGATACATCCTTAAACATAGGACAGCTATTGTCTACATACTGTAGATTAGCTCTTCCGTATTCTCTTTTGTCAGAAGGCATTACCTCTCCACCAAAACTATGTGCTAAATGTTGTGCACCATAACATACTCCCAACAAAGGATACTTTCCTTTTATCTTAGACAAATCTGGTATTGGTGCATTCTCATCTCTTACAGAGAATGGGCTACCTGAAAGAATAACTCCTTTTACAGTGTCGTCAAGATCTATATCCTTATTAAAAGGATAAATCTCACAATAAACATTAATCTCTCGAATACGTCTGGCAATTAACTGTGTGTACTGAGACCCAAAATCAAGAATTACTATCTTTTCCAACATAGGTGTGTTGTATTAGTTATTTTGGGATTCAAAATTAATCAAATTATTCAAATTATCTCTCATTTTTTTACAGAAGGTGTGTTTTGTGCTGTATGAGATGAACAATTAATGATATTAGATACTAATATCTGATAACTAACACAATAGAGTTAAAGAACTAAACTGTATAAAGCAACTATTATATAATAAATTATATTTCAATACTAATAGTATATATATTATACATAAAGCTACAAATATAAATCATAAGATAATATGGTAAACAAAGCGCTATTACACCTCGTAAACCTTCATCTCTTTTGCTTCAGAAACAGCTTTAAATACACTCTTTGTCTCCTCTACAAACAGTCTGTTATCCTTATAACGTGATGAGTAGTGTCCAATTGCTAGGTGCTTAACCGCGGTAAGTTTTGCAAACTTAGCCGCCTGTAACGTTGTTGAGTGCCCAGTCTTCTTTGCCATCTTTATATCTTCATGCAGAAACGTTGTTTCATGATACAACAAATCGGCACCACGCACATAGTCTAGATATTTCTCTGAATATGCAGTATCGCTACAATAAACATATTTTTTAGGCTCTCTGGCCGGTACCACAAGCTTCGAGTTAGGAATAACTTCTCCCGATGGCAATACGTAGTCTCTTCCTGCCTTTATGAGTCCACGCTGGGGACCCGGAATGGAATATGTCTCAATCATATCCATATTAAGATGTGGTGGTAGCGGTTTCTCTTTTACAATAAAACCACAACTTGGTATTCTGTGCTTAAGCGGTAACGATAAAACCTCAACCTTTGCATCTTCAAAAATAACCTTTGGCTCTGTATAGTCAAGATCATGATATACAATTTCAAACTGCAGGTTCTTCTCAAAATAACCAAGATAGTTACCCATTACTCTTCGCATATCTTTATGAGCATGAATATGCAGAGGTGTTTTTCTACCTAAAAGGCTAAACGTTGATATAAGTCCAGGCAAACCAAACATATGATCACCATGCATATGACTTATAAATATGTGGTTAATCTTAAGAAACTTTACTTTAGCTTTACGAAGCTGTATCTGCGTTCCCTCACCACAATCAATCAAAAAAAACCGCTCCTGTACATTTAATACCTGAGCGGTTGTGAATCTATTTTTTGTAGGTAATGCAGATGCACTACCTAGAATTGTCACAAAAAAAGACATTTATAATTTTTCCTCTTCCTTATTAATAATATCAATAGCTTCTTCTGTTGAATAGGCAATATTTAAAACTGTATCTAATTGCGATATAGTAATTAACCTGTCTACAGCCTCTGTAAGACCACAAAGAACAAAGGTACCATTAGCATTTTTACACAATCTGTTGCCTACCAGAATAGCACTCAAACCAGATGAATCGCAATACTGACACGCACTGATATCAAGAATTATATTACGTTCACCATTTCCTGAAACCAAAACCAGCTCCGACTTAAGCGCCGGAGCATTGTTTGTATCAAGTTTTTCCTCGTTAACCGAGACTATTGTATAGTTATCGTTCTTATCAATATTAAAACCCATACAGAAAAAGAAATTAATTACTACTCTCCTTTTTCATCCTTCTCCATCTGGTCTTTAAGAGCAGCTAGATCAGAAATATCACCTAAAGTAGTCTTTTCCATGTTTGATTTCAACTTTTTAACTACCTTTTTTGTATTATCTGAACTCTCTTTGCGCTCTGCAGACTCAGCAGCTCTCTTAACATCCTCGAATACACGACTGTGTGAAACGATAATTTTCTTAGCTGACTTGTTGAACTCAATTACCTTGAACTCTAGTTTCTCATCAGCTTTTGCTGATGATCCGTTCTCTTTAACAAGATGCTTTGGAGTAGCGAAACCTTCAACACCATAAGGAAGAGCTACAATAGCACCTTTCTCTGACATATCGATGATTGTTCCTTCGTGGATTGATCCTACGTTAAACAGTGTTTCGAATACATCCCATGGGTTCTCCTCAAGTTGCTTGTGTCCTAGGCTCAGACGACGGTTATCTTTGTCTATCTCAAGAACAACAACCTCAATATCAGCTCCTATCTGAGTAAACTCAGCTGGGTGCTTAATCTTCTTAGTCCAAGATAGATCAGAGATGTGGATAAGTCCGTCAACACCCTCTTCGATCTCAACAAAAACACCGAAGTTAGTGAAGTTACGAACCTTAGCTGTGTGCTTAGTTCCAACTGCATATCCCTCTTCAATCTTCTCCCATGGATCAGCTTTAAGTTGCTTGATACCAAGTGACATCTTACGCTCTTCTCTGTCTAGAGTAAGAATCTGAGCCTCTACAGTATCTCCCACTTTCAAGAACTCCTGTGCACTGCGTAGGTGCTGTGACCAAGACATCTCTGAAACGTGGATAAGACCCTCAACACCTGCTGCAATCTCAACAAACGCACCGTAATCAGCCATAACAACAACTTTACCTGATACCTTATCACCAACTGAAAGGTTAGAATCAAGTGAATCCCATGGATGTGGAGTAAGCTGCTTAAGACCAAGTGCAATACGCTTCTTATCGTCATCAAAGTCAAGAATAACAACATTCAGTTTCTGATCTAACTGAACAATCTCTTCTGGATGTGATACACGACCCCATGATAGATCTGTAATATGGATAAGACCATCTACGCCACCAAGATCGATGAATACTCCGTATGAAGTAATATTTTTAACAGTACCTTCAAGTACCTGTCCTTTTTCAAGTTTTGCAATAATATCTTTCTTCTGCTGCTCAAGCTCAGCCTCAATAAGAGCCTTGTGCGAAACAACAACGTTTTTAAATTCGTGGTTAATCTTAACAACCTTGAATTCCATAGTCTTACCAACGTAAACATCGTAGTCACGAATTGGCTTAACATCAATTTGCGATCCCGGAAGGAACGCCTCAATTCCAAATACATCTACAATCATACCACCTTTTGTACGACACTTGATGTATCCTTTAATGATTTCTTCTTTCTCAAGAGACTCATTAACACGATCCCAAGAACGTAATGCTCTTGCTTTTTTGTGAGAAAGTACAAGCTGACCTTTTTTGTCTTCAGTGCTCTCTACGTAAACCTCTACTGAATCACCAACTTTTAGCTCTGGATTGTAACGGAATTCGTTTAATCCTACAACACCTTCTGATTTGTAACCAATGTTGATTACAACTTCTCTTTTGTTTAATGATACTACAACTCCATCAATAACTTCGTTCTCAACAACGGTAGATAATGTTTCGTTGTACTGATTCTCATACTCAGCTTTCTTATCAGCTGAATAAACTTCACCTTTAGCGTAACCATCCCAATCAAAATCTGCTTGTGGCTCTAAGTGCTGAACCCCTTTTTTCAATTCGTCTTGAGACATTTCTTTGTTCTCTGCCATGGTTAAATTTTTAAAAATTAATATGTTAGACTTTATATTATATAAACCGGGTGCAAAAGTACTATTAAATTATATTATAGCAAACTATTAGCCCCATTTTTTGCATTTCAATACCCTGATTTTTGACCAATTACAAAATATTTTATTAAACATTAAAACTATTTATATTAATACAATAAATGTATATTTGTGGTTACCTATATCAGAACACCATTTTTACCATATAAATATGATGCGTAACGGGTTCTGACAATTGGTATTTTATACTGATTATTACAATAATATAGAATGCGCCGATAAAAATCGGGTATGGATTATACCGTTTCAGATACAGGTATAGTTTTATACAAGAGAGAAACTTAACAATGTAAAACGAATTAAGACGTATGAAAATTTGTATAGTAGGAACAGGATATGTTGGACTTGTATCGGGTACATGTTTTGCCGAAACAGGTATCAATGTATCATGTGTAGATATAGATCCTAATAAAATAGATAAATTAAATGCAGGTATTATTCCAATATATGAACCAGGATTAGAGCATCTTGTAAAAAGAAACATGGAGCAGAACCGTCTGCACTTCACAACATCATTAAAAGAGGGGATGGAAGATGCTCAGGCTGTTTTTATTGCAGTAGGTACACCTCCCGACGAAGACGGAAGTGCCGACCTGAAATATGTTCTTGATGTAGCTAAAGAGATTGGTCAGCACATAACAGATTATCTTGTTGTGGTTACTAAGAGTACTGTACCTATTGGTACATCGCATAAGGTTAAGGATGCTGTACAGTCAAGTATTGACAAACGTAATGTATCAATTGAATTTGATGTAGCATCAAATCCTGAGTTCCTTAAAGAGGGTGATGCTCTTAACGACTTCTTCAGACCAGATAGAATTGTTGTAGGTGTTGACAGCGAAAGAGCAAAGAATATATTCGATAAGATATACAAATCTTTTACACTGAACAGATACCGCACCATATATATGGATATTGCTTCAGCAGAGATGACTAAATATGCAGCAAATGCAATGCTTGCAACAAAAATCAGCTTTATGAATGATATAGCAAACTTCTGCGAAATTGTTGGAGCTGATGTAGAGATGGTACGTAAAGGTATTGGTAGCGATTCAAGAATAGGTACTCACTTCATATATCCTGGTGTTGGGTACGGAGGCTCATGTTTTCCTAAAGATGTTAAAGCTCTTGTAAAAACAGCAGAGGAGAATCAATACTCGCTTAAGGTACTAAAAGCTGTTGAAGATGTAAACAATCGTCAGAAGGAGCGTATGTTCGCAAAGATAATAGAGTACTATAATGGCGATGTTAAAGATAAAAAGATTGCAATATGGGGATTGTCATTCAAACCAAATACCGATGATATGCGCGAAGCTCCATCGTTAGTTCTCATTAACCTTCTACTAGAAGCTGGAGCTAAAATATCAGCATACGATCCTATTGCCAAAGACGAGGCTAAACGTATTTTAGGCGACAAGATAGACTTTGCAAAAGATCAGTACGAAGCCCTGCTTGATGCAAGCGCCTTGCTTCTGGTTACTGAATGGAGAGAATTCCGTGTGCCTAACTTTAAGGTAATGGAGAAGCTTATGTGCAATAAAGCAATATTTGACGGAAGAAATATATACGAACCAGAAGAGCTTGCAGAGCTTGGGTGGTATTATAAAGGAATAGGACGATAATAATTAAGAGAGACATATGACAAAAATTCTTGTTTGCGGATCTGATGGTCAGCTGGGTAGCGAACTAAAGGTTATATCGGAATTGTATAAAGACTGTACGTTAATATACACAGATTACAACACAGTAGACATAACAGATATTGTGTCACTAAACAGAGCAGTAGACAAACACAATCCGGAATGGATAGTAAACTGTGCTGCATATACAGCAGTTGATAAGGCCGAAGAAGATATAGATAATGCATTTCTGATAAACCATATTGGTACTAAGAATCTGGGAACTATATCAGAGCAGAAAGATATCAGGCTAATTCATGTATCTACCGATTATGTTTTTAATGGTGAGGCAACAGAACCATATCACGAAGATCAGGAGACAAATCCAGTTACAGTTTACGGAAGGTCTAAACTTGCCGGAGAGCAAGAACTAGAGGATAACAGCAATGCAATTATAATACGTACATCGTGGTTATACTCATCGTTTGGCAACAACTTTGTAAAAACAATGATACGTCTTGCTAAAGACAAACCAGAACTTAGCGTTGTAAACGATCAGAAAGGGACACCAACATATGCTGCTGATCTTGCAGATGCAATAATGCAAATTATATCTAAGTGCTCAATAGATCAAACAATATTTACCCCGGGAGTATACCACTACAGTAACCTTGGGAAGTGTACATGGTATGATTTTGCAAAAGAGATACTTAGAGTAAAGGGATTTAGCACACCTGTAAAACCTGTTACCAGCGAGCACTTTGTTCAGGCTGCAAAAAGACCAGCATACAGTATCATGGATAAAACAAAGATTATAGATACATATAATATCAACATCCCACAATGGGACGAATCGTTAAAAAATTGTCTGGAACTTATTGATTAACAATCATACAACATAAGCATGATTGTTTTATGCTAGTTACACCTGACAAATGAATATAAAATTTAGGCAAATGAGTAATCTTGAAGATATAGCTAAAAGCAGAGCCCAGGAGTGGCTTAATTCAAATATAGAGGATAAAGATAAAGAGATAATAAAGTCATATAGTAACAAGGAGCTGTTTGAGGCCTTCTACAAAGATCTTGAGTTCGGTACCGGAGGTCTTAGAGGCGAAATGGGTATTGGAACAAACAGGGTTAATAAATATACCATTGGAAAAGCAACACAGGGACTTGCTAACTATCTTAAAAAGAGTTTTGCAGATCGCGATACAATAACTGTTGCAATTGCACATGACAGCCGCAACAACTCCAGATTCTTTATGGATATTACTGCTGCTGTACTATCGGCAAACAACATTAACGTACTAATATTTGATGAACTACGCCCTACCCCTGAGTTATCGTATGTTGTAAGAGAGTACAACTGCCAGTGTGGTATTGTAATTACAGCATCGCATAATCCAAAGGAGTATAACGGCTACAAAGTATACTGGGAAGATGGCGGACAGATTGTTCCACCATACGATAAAGAGATTATTGATAGCGTGAACGATGTATCATCAATAGATCAGATAAAATTTAATGCCAATGAAAGCATAATCAAAATGCTTGATAACGAGGTTGACGAAAAATATCTGGATGCTATAAAATCGTTATCACTTAATCCGGATACAATAAAAAAACACTCCGATATCGGCATTGTATACACCCCAATACACGGTACAGGCTACAAGCTGGTTCCTGACTGTCTTAACAAACTGGGATTTACCAACGTAATGAGTGTTGATGAGCAAAATGCACCTGATGGTAACTTCCCTACAGTAAAATATCCTAACCCCGAAGAGCGCGATGCCCTGAATATGGCAATAGAGAAAGCTGAAAAAACAGGAGCCGATATTGTAATGGGTACCGATCCTGATAGCGACAGAGTTGGTATTGCCGTTAGAGACAACAATAACAAGATAGTTATACTTAACGGAAACCAGACTGCAACACTGCTGTTTCACTATCTGCTAAACCAATCTAAAGAGAGAGGTAAACTTAACAATAACCCATACATTGTAAAAACAATTGTAACAACAGATCTTCTTGCTGTAATAGCAAACAGTTTTAGTGTTGATGTATACGATGTACTTACCGGATTCAAATACATTGCCGAGGTGATGAATAAGAACCAGGGTAAAGCAGAGTTTATTGTTGGCGGCGAAGAGAGCTTTGGTTATCTGGCAGGCGATTTTGTACGCGATAAGGATGCTGTTATATCATGTGCTCTTATTGCAGAAACTGCTGTATGGGCAAAAGAGAATGGTAAAACACTATATCAACTTCTGATAGATATATACTGCACATACGGAATATATTCAGAGAATCTTTTATCACTTACTAAAAAAGGCAAAGAGGGTGCCGATGAAATTGCTGCAATGATGACATCATTCAGAGAGAATACACCTGACACAATAAACAACTCTAAAGTAGTTAAAGTTATTGACCATAAGGTTGCCGAAGAGAAGGATGTTACGTCAGGACAGGTAAAATCAACAGGACTGCCACAATCTAATGTTTTGCAATTTATTCTTGCTGACGGATCAAAGATATCTGTACGTCCGTCAGGAACAGAACCTAAGATAAAATTCTACTTTAGCGTAAACGATAAGCTGAACAATAAAGAAGATTACGAACAGGTAAAAGCAGAACTAAACAACAGAATAGAGAGTATAAAAAGCGATCTTGGAATTTAATTATATCGGTTATGAAATCGTACAGAAAAGAGCTTTGGTTTGATATAAAGAACCGACGTGAATTTATAAATATTACAAGAGATGTTGAACGATGTATTGCAGATAGTGGCATTACAGAAGGAATGGTACTGGTAAATGCAATGCACATAACTGCCAGTGTATTCATTAACGATGACGAATCGGGGCTGCACCACGATTTTGAGGTATGGCTTGAGGGATTAGCCCCTGAAAAACCATATGACAGATATAAACACAACTCATACGAAGATAATGGCGATGCACACCTAAAGCGAACAATTATGGGACGCGAAGTTGTAGTTGCTATTACTGAGGGACGTCTTGATTTTGGTCCGTGGGAGCAGATATTCTATGGTGAGTTTGATGGTAAACGGAAAAAGAGAGTACTCGTAAAGATTATAGGAGAGTAACAGATACTCAATAATATTTTAAAAGCCCTGACTTACAAAGCGTATATCAGGGCTTTTGCTATTTTTACAAAAAAAGTTTTTTCCAATCTGTCACAAAACAGAGTTCCGGTGTCTCATATACAGAAGCACATAACAACAGCATTAAATGAACAAAAGGCAATTTGAGAGAGAAGTGGTACCAATGGCAACAAAAATATATCCGTTTGTTGCACGCATGGTTGGTAAATTGCTTGCTGAGGATTGTATACAGGAGATAATGTGTAAACTATGGGAGAACCGACGAAAACTTAAAAAGGTAGATAACATTGGCGGATATGTATACCGAATGGCAAACAACCACTGCATTAACATTATAAAAAGAGAAGACAAGACAATAAATATTGACAGTGTTGCCGAAGGTTTTATTCCAGAAACATGGCAATCGTCAGATAAAAAAGAGCGATACATATTTATACTAAAACATATTGATCTGCTTAAAGAGCCAAATAAAACAGTAATCACTCTACGCGATCTGGATGGATTGGAATTTAACGAAATTTCAGCCATTACAGGACTTACAGAAATCAATATCAGAGCCATAGTATCCAGATCTAGACATAAAATACGCGATGCTTTTAACAGAGCTTTTACAGAAAATTATAATGCAACAGATAAACAGTTAAAGGAGGATTATCATGAATAACTTTGATGATATATATAACAGTATGAGCAACGACATTGCAAAAGAGACACCTTCTGATATTCAACGCAATGTTTTAAATGCTATTGCAAAAAAGAGACGATCAAATATCTTTAATAAAACCCGTATTACTCTGGGCGCCGCAGCAACAATAGCAATTATTATAACTGTTTTTCAGTTCAGCAACAATAAAAGCAGCATCACAGCAAACGACATAGAAAATGTTGAGATAGCATTTGGTAAGATTGCTAACGCCTTAAATAGTGAGGATTACACCAACAACTATACAATAGTATTTGAAGACGACAACATGACAATTATTATTGATAAAGAAGAGGATCAAACGGAGATAGAATAGATTAAAATAACCTGCAGGAAAATATATAGTAGTAATAAAAAACTCAATTAAAATGAAGAAGATAATATTTATAATAACTGCTCTGGCATTAGTTACAACAATAAATGCTCAAAACAAAAAACGTTCTAATAGTGAACTTAATTCAATTGTTCAGAAAATTGCTTACAGCAATGGTGCTGAAGTAGATTTTAAAGAGTATACATCAGATGCTATTAAAACAATGATGAAGAACACCAACAGTAAAAACCTTAAAGCTGCACTTAAAGATATAAGCTACATATCTATAGTTAATATAAAGGGAACCTCAACATCAACTATATCTGAATACTACAAAAGCCAGATTAAACAGCGAAATATGGAGCCCATTAAGAATGAGATTAACAATGGTAACATAGAGGGAGTATACGTAAACAAAAAAGGAGAAACACTTAATGAGATAATCTACATAAAAGAGAAGAGAAGCAATATATTTGAGTGCGTAAACATCATTGGCAACATTAATCTTGATAAGATTGCAGCACTTAAAATCATTATGCCATCAAAGGTATTGGCTATGATAAATCCAAAATTAGAGAATGAGTTTAAGGTAAAACTTAATATTAATGGAAATAAATATGGTGGTAACGCAAAGGTGCATGGTTCTATTAACATTAAAGGATTCGGTAATAATAAAGATGTTGTATTTGTTGTTGACGGTAAAGTTCTAAAAGATCAGAGCACATTAAATCCTGATAATATTGACTCTATATCTGTTATTAAAACAGCAGATATATGCAAAAAGTACAACTCTAAAGGAGGTGTTATATTTATTACAACAAAAAAAGGCTATATTAACCAAAATTATAGTAAGAAGCGTGACGTTTTAAATATAGATGGCGTTGATATTGACACCGAAGATGTAACATTTATTGTTGACGGAGAAGTAACCACAAACATTAAAAAGTTAGATCAGAAAAAGATTAAATCTATATCTGTTATTAAAACAGAAGAGATGTGTAAAAAGTATAACACAGAAAATGGCGTGATAATTATAACCACAAAGAAAAATAATTAAATGTATAAACTACTTGCAACCACAATATTCATTTTAGTAATAACAAATATAAAGGCTCAGCGCCATTACTATATTGAATATGGTAAATGCAGAGTACTAACAGAATATGAATACCAGAATAAAAAGAGTATAGCGGCACACAAAGCCGCTAAACTCCCTGGTAAAATAAAACTACAAGAGGAGATTATAAAAACAGAGGAGTCGCAAGATTCAATAATTAATATCTTTAAATTCTCCCTACGCTTCGGGCGCGGAGGAACCATGTCATTAACACCACAACCAGAGGCTATATACAAGCTAAAAGGCAAACCCATGCCCGCGTTTAGCTTACAAGACACTGCTGGAAATATAGTTAACCTTGCATCGCTTAAAGGCAAACCTGTTCTTATAAACCTGTGGTTTAACGGATGCAAACCATGTATAAGAGAGATTCCTGTTCTTAACAAAATTAAAGAGAAGATAAAAGACAATGCTCACTTTATTGCAATCACCTTTAACAACAAAGAGGAGATAGAGACAATACTTAATAACCACCCATATAACTACACTCAACTTATAAATGCCAAGAAGTATATAGATACATTAGGATTCAACGCGTATCCAAAACTAATTCTGCTAAACCGAAACGGTATTATTACAGAGATATACGATGGCGTTGACTATATATACGACGATGTAGATAAAAAAGTAGTTATTGGAGATGGTGGTGAGATAACACGAGAGATAAAATATCTTCTTGAATATAACGACGACAAGGTACACCACCAATACTAACCAAACAACAGATTTCAATTACATCTCATTACAGAGATAAATTTCATACAAAAAACAACATTCTGTATACATTTCATTACTGTATAAATACTTCCTTTATCAGTCTGATATAACAAAACATATCAGAGATGCTCCACAATAAGGTAAAGCATAATAATCAGTAATATAAACTTACTATAAGGTATATTTTAACACATACTATATGCTTATTTTATAAGGTAACAAAAAATTATATAGATGAAACGAGCATGAACAAAGGATTTTCTCACATATGAGAATCATTATTATGCGAGTTCCATCTGCCAAATAAAAAACAATATATACAGATGAACAGACCATGCATAACCATTATGCTGCTGATAATATCAATTAACAGTTTATTCGCGCAAGAGGTAGTAAAATCAGGAATGGTAAATATTAATCCAAACAGAGACGGAGAACCATGGATTGCAGGAGGATTAAGAGAGAGAACAGAAGCAGAGTTAATAAAACTACACAATACGCCTAAATTCTCACCTCAAATACCATTAAGAGCCAATAGACTACCTGCAATGGTTAATAATGCAACACACAAAGCTTTCAGACCTATATTCCGACAAACAGGTAACTGCTGTGCCCAGGCAAGTGGTATAGCATACCATCTCACTTATGAGCTGAATCTGTTAAGAGGTTCAAGTGCCAATACACCTGAGAATCAACTACCCACACACTATACATGGACATTAGTAAACTGGGGTGGAAACTACGGAAGTCTCTATACCGAAGGGTGGGATATGGTAATAGATAACGGCTGTCCTAACATTCCTGACTATGGCTCAATTGATGCAAATGGCGACTGCACCTTCTGGATGTCGGGTTATGACAGATACAAAAGAGCCATGAAGAACCGTGTTAAGAGCTATCAGACAATAGATCTTACAAAAGCCAATGGAATAGATAATCTTAAGCAGTGGATATTTGACCATGGCAGAGGTGACAAAACTGGTGGTCTTGCAAACTTCTCGGTATATTCAAATGGTGCTACAATAAAAAAACTTACCGGTAATACCGAAGAGAAAGGCAAATATGTGGTAACAAAATGGGGCAAAACAGGTCCGCATGCAATGACAATTGTTGGATATAACGACAATATACGATACGACTACAACGGCGATGGTAAATACACAAACAATATAGATATAAACGGAGACGGAAAGGTTGATGTACGAGACTGGGAAAATGGAGCCTTTATATTTGCCAACTCATGGGGAACAGGATGGGCAAACAACGGATTCTGCTATATGATGTATAAAGTATGTGCCGAACCAAAAACAAATGGAGGATTAAAAGAGGATAATCTGGTACACATATTAAATGTTGAGGATAGAGCGGCTCCCGGACTAACCTTAAGAGTAAAACTTAAACACAGTAGCAGAGAGAACCTGAGGATAAAGCTTGGTTACTCTCCGGATGACAAAGGATACATCTCTGTATATAGTAAAGAGTTTAAGATGTTTAACTACTATACCGGCAACAATAATATTAGAGGTAAAAGAGCTAAATATGACGATGCCCTTGAGGTAGAACTTGATATAGACGACTTTTACGACAAAATGGTTGATGGCAAAGGCAAATTCTTTATAATGATAGAGAGCGACAAAGGAAAAGGTCGTATAATTGAGGCTACTGTAACCGATAATATAAGAGATAAAAAATACAGCGCCGATTACAATACACGAACAGAGTTCACGCTATTAAACACCTATCCTATTCCTCTAAACAGTAATGCATCATTACTTACAGATGAATATCCGTTTGCTATTAATCATGCCTCATCAATAAACAAATTAAGAATTAGCCACGTTAAACTTGCAGGTATAGATAACAAATCAGAGGCTTCTAACTACTCTAACTTTATTAGTAAAGTTGCTAATCTTACTAAAGGCAATAGTCACAATATAGAAATAACCTATGGTCATAACCAGAATCCTACTATATCCAGTAACATAACTGTATGGATAGATTGGAACCAGAATAAAGATCTGGAATTTTCAGAGATTGCTTCATTAGGATACTATAACAAAAGTGTAAATACACTGAGTAAAAAGATAACAGTTCCGGCAAATGCCAAAGAAGGGAAAACACTGATGAGAATACGTACATCGTATGAGGATAACACAAGACCATGGGGCGATATATATAACGAAGGTGAGGTTGAGGATTACACAATAAACATAACATCAGAAACAACAATATTGCCAGAGGTTAAATTTACTGCCAACAAAACTGTTATCACTCAGGATGAATTAGTACAATTCAACAGTACCGTAGAAGCAGATAACTACAACTGGATATTTAAGGGAGGCTCTCCTGAAACATCGGCAAAACAAAACCCTAACATAAAATACAGCAAACCGGGAATGTACAGTGTAAAGCTTACAGTTACAAAAAACGGGGTATCAAACACAAAAACTATAGACAACTATATTACAGTAAAGAAGAAAGATTTATCCGGTAAACCACATGTAGATTTTACTGCAGATAAAACAACAATTATTCAGGGCGAATCAGTACAGTTTACCAGCCTGTCTGATAGTGATGTTGACAGACATATGTGGATATTCACAGAGGGCACACCTAAAACATCAATGCAACAAAATCCGGTTGTAACCTATAATACTCCAGGAGAACACAGGGTGATACTTACGGTATTCAGAAATGGTATTCCAAACTCTAAGAAGATATTACGATATATCACAGTAAAAGAGAAAACCTCACCGGTTAAGCCAAAAGTGGATTTCATGGTTAATAAAACTGTAATAACTCAGGGTGAGTCTGTACAATTCAGCAGTATGTATGAAGCCGATAACTATAAATGGGAATTTCAGGGAGCTACACCAAATACATCGGTAACTAAAATTGCAGATGTAATATATAATACTCCTGGTATATACAGTGTAACACTTACTGTTACAAACAGTGGAGAGTTAAACAAGAAAACAGCTCTCAACTTAATTACCGTAAAAAAGAGACCCGATCCTGTTAAGCCATTGGTAGATTTCTCAGCAGACAAAAGAGTTATTACAGAAGGCGAAACAGTACAATTCAATAATCTTTCTGATACAGAAGCCGACAGTTATAAATGGATATTTAACGGAGCTGCTAATGAGACATCGGATAAAAAGAACCCTGCTGTTACATATAATACTCATGGTATCTATAGTGTAACAATAACTGTTACAAAGAACGGTATATCAAACACAAAAAAATCAGATAACTATATAACAGTAAAAGAGCGAAATACAGACCCAACAAATATAGTACTAAGTAACAATATTATATCTGGTAATGGCTCTGCCGGACTGGTTATTGGTTACCTAAAAGCAGTTGATGCAAACAAAAACGATACCCACATATTTGAGATATCAGAAGATGACAATAATGCTTTTGTTATTGATAGAAATATATTGCTACTTAAAAGAGATATTACTAATAACATAAAAAGAGAGTATGTTATTCAGATTAAAGTTACCGATAACAATGGTGGGGAGTACAACAAACAGTTTAAGATAGAGCAAATAGCTACAGCCATAGATAATCTCAACAATGATAACATAACTATATACCCAAATCCTGTTACCGGCAACAGTATATATATTAAGGCAGATATTGTTATTAACAAGATAGAGATATATAATATGAGCGGACACAAGTTATTGTCTGAAACTCAGCAAGAAAATAGTAAAAGTATAAAGATAGATATGCCCAAAATATATTCCGGAACATATTTTATACAGATTTTCGGCAAAAACAGAACAATTACCAAAAAGATTATTTTCAGATAATTAAATAGGTTATCAGATGGTGAGTATATCAGGTATAAATCAACTTAATTACCAGATATGCTCACCTTTAACTTCTTTACCAACCGTTTTGATCCCTTAACCTGATCTTTATCTAACATTTTATAGTTATGATTCATAAACTGCTCCAGATTATCTATATCTGATATTGTCAACATACCGTTACGCCTCTTAAAGAATATCTCCAGCCAATATATGCCCAGTAGCTGACTCTCCAACAACTCATAATACGGATTATCTACATACTCCTGCACCGATAACTTTGCATATTCTAGAAAGGTTAATGCCTTATCTGAATCAGATGTAACAGCCAGTAGTAAGAAACAGTATGTTCGTTTCATCTTCATTCGTCTGTAATCAGGCGAGTCTTCATAAACACTACTTGCAAAATCATACAGAATATTAAACAGCCAATCTCTGTACTCATTTTCATAGTTCTTCATATCATTAGGGTATGATTTCACCCTATGTTTAAACTCCTCATTAAGATCATCCATATCCTCCTTATGTATAGGATTAGTATCAGAATAATCTATACATCTTACAATAATATCCTTTAATTCATTATCCAATTGTTCTGCTGATGAATCATAACCAACAAACAAAAAAGCTAAAATTATAATTATACTTTTCATATGTCTAAATTTGTTTTTAATAGGTCATATGGAACTCGCATAATTAGCCATCTTCGTGTGTATGAATAACCATTCTCATGCTCCGTTTCATAAACTATCTATTTAGTAAACAGATATAATTTACGAAATATAGCAAGCAATGTCAATAGTATATTTAGTTTTCACTAAACTGGTTATAATCGCCAATAATGTCGTTTAATACCTTCTTTAAAAGATCTCTATAATCTTCAAGTACATAGTAATTATTCTTAACCTCTCCTATTGAGTTTCCACCATCAAATGTAATTATCTGCCTGAAATGAGGATTAGATTTCTTTGTCAAGAATTGAGAAATATTACTAAGATATGTTCCTGATTTACCAATATCATCACCAATATTTCTTTCATATAGTTTCTGTTTCAGTTCCTCTCTTTTAAACTCTCTGTCCTCCTCCAAAATTATTTCAAGGAAAGCAATAACCCTCGAAACTAACTCTGACTCTTTATCAAGAGATTGTTTTAACTCTTTTATTAGCCTTTCATTATCATAATCACTCTTCTCCAATGAAAATGAGCGACCTTTAAATCTTCTCACCTCTTTCTGCCTTTGCTCCTTCTTAATAAGATAATCTTCAGCTTCTGGCAATGGTATAATCTTATTTGGCGATATAAACAGTTTTTTATCCTCGTTCAAGTACAAGGTGAGTTTTACACATGATATGTCAATTCCATAATCTCTAAGCCATAAAACCGACGATACTACATCTGAATGAAACTCTTTTGACACTAAAATTATTCTCTGATTTTCATTTAATCCTTCCAGATCATCAGCATTTACGAACTTCTCAATCATTGCCTCAGCCTCTTCTTCGCTAACTTCAGAATATTCTGCAAACTGTTTAAAGATATCTGCATTAGAGAAACTTGAACAATATGATGCATATTTAATTGCCTGCCAATCAACATTCTTTCCCGATGTATCCCTTTTAAGTTCAAGAACAACAAGGTTAGAATCCTTATCTATTGCTAACAAGTCAAGCCGTATATCAGAAGGCAATACAACCTCCTTTCCAATTATTAGGAGATTTTCTTCAATTATCTCAGGTCTTTTTTCAATCCACTCCTGAATATCATAACGTTCTCTAAGGTTTTCATTCTGAAACATTGTCTTTTCTAATTTTATAAGATCCTTATTCTCTATATCTATTCTATACATCTACTTTTCTATAAAATTATCATACTTCATAATACGCCGTCAAATATATTCATTATAACGGATATATAGGTAGTAAAATTAAAGTAAAAAGATATTTATAATGTTCGGAACTGTTAATCCGCATCATAAAATGTAGGTTTTCGAATGATATTTGCGTTAAGAATTTTGTGCTGTTTGACCGAGAGTCACGTATGACCATACGTGAGTGCAAAATTTAGTAAATATCGTTCAGGAAAAACCGTTAAGCATTTTATGTGGCGTTGGCATTTTGGGACTATTCCCTGCTTTTTTTGCTATTGAAAAAAGTATCATACAGATAATTAACTTGCAAATAGTCTATTATAACAACCTCAAATAAACAGAATGACTTGCTTAACTACTTATAAATAATCCAAGTATCATTTCTTTAAAAACTTCTACAACTCCACTTCACTGTCAATATAGTTTGCATCACGTATAACCAGCTCCATATCATTTACCGAAAATTTTGCACGGTAATATCTGTTATCGGTATTCAACTCCTTAAGATGATTATGAAGCTCTACGTGGTCTGCCTCTTTTAGTTTTTCAATAGTATCGTAATCAGATTTTACAAGAAGCGTTGCAAAATCAGCATTTATATATCGTAGCCTGCAAAAATCTGTAAGTTTAATCATTAACAGTGCTGTATCGCTATCTATATTAAACTCCTTACAAAATGCATCTCTCCCCTCTCTGTTAAAGATTCTGCTATACAGATGTTTTGTATTTTTAATACCTGCGCCTGTCAGTTTATCTCTTATTTCAGAATCTATAATTGTAAAATCAGCAATCTTACGTGGCTGTGAATGGTGTCCCTTTATCTCTCTGCGCAATACAGTCCAGAAGTTCTCAGGCAGGTTACTCTTTTTTGCCAAATCAACAGCACTCTCCTTTGCCTTTAATGCATCAAACAGCTCTGCCATATTATTAAATCCGGCACCTTTAATAAAAGCATAGCCCACATCAATATTCTGTTCCAACACTTTCTGACTTGGTAACAGTTTTGTACTCTTTAGCTTCTCTATAAAATCTGATATGCCCTTCTCTTTAAAATCAAAATAGTACGCCATAATTATTATGCTGTTTTAGAGGTTTGTTTCTTAATATAAATATAGTGTTGTATCTGTTAAATTCCACTAACAGATACAATAAAATCATTCATAATACACTAATTCACACTTTATTCCAGGAATTATATTAGAAACTTTTCTACCTGACCACACTCTTATAGGAAACCAACGTTCATATACACGGTCATTCCACTCATTCTTTCTATCAGCACGACCTTTTAATACCTGACCATTAGCAATTATCACTCCATTTTGCCCTTTAACACGTTCTTCAAGATATCTTTCAGAATCAGGCAACCACTCCATAGCAATAAAAAAGCCATTCTCAGGCACTTTAATTCTCTTCGTAAACGTATATGTGTACCATTTACCACCTTTATCCGCATGTGTAATAATATCACGGTTAATCAGCAGTGTTGTTGGCTTTTTTGTCACTGAATCAACATTATATAATCTTATACCAAAAGGTGATGTTGGTATACCTTTTTTACCAATATAAAAAGATACACTTTTAATGTATGATTTATTAGCCTGAGATAATATTCTTAACGCTAACTCTTTCCCATTAGCATACTGATATCCACTACCTTGTCTTCTATTGACATTACCAACCTCTGTAACTACTTTAGTAAGTTTCTTACCTATAACTTCTACATTATTTATTATGTAGTCCTTAATTTTTAACTTTATCCTTTCTTGTTTAATCAGTTCCGAAAACACTATTGTATCACTAACAAATCCTATGTGAGATATAACAAAAAGGGTATTGTCACTACATTATTCTGTGTTTAAAACAAATAGGCCATTATCATCGGCTATGTATCCGTTCTTAAAATCTGTAGAGTGTATATGTGCATATGGTAATGCTCTATTGTCTTTATCTGTTACAATAATTCTGTTTTGAGCATTTATTAATGTCATATAAAACGACAATAATGTAATAAAATATATTTTCATGTTTCCTCTAACTATATTTTCTTTTTTGGTGTCTGGTAAAACTAGTTTTGTAACCTTTCCGTATGCGAGAACAACTATTCTAACAGACCTCATTCACTCTTTAAATTCTGCTGTATACGGATCATATTTACACTTTAAAGGTTTCGAATATATGTTTCCTTTATCCTCAATAAAAGCTCTGCAATCTGTACATATGTACCTATATTCACAATCCTTACAGATCTCTATTTTATCTTTATTAATGCCCCAAAACTTTGTAAAATCAGGATTCTCAATAACTTCTTTTATTGATTTATTTTTGATATTCCCAAAAGTCTTAGGCATACTTGGGCAATTACAGATTTCACCACTTTTATTAATTGAAACCTTTCTATTTAAACATGTATTATGACATTGAGCTTCTGTAAATGTATTAATACAAATACTAAAGTATCCCGCTAAAATTTTACCACAATCTTTATCTGGAACATATTTATCAGCATTAAAAATAACTCTCCTATCATTACTTATTTCATTAGTAGGTGAATTATACACATATATTCTCTGAAAACGAGGGTATTTATCGTATAAGCTACTAAGGGTATCTATGTTACACTCGTTGCTATACTTAAAGAATATTTCAACAGAGAGTATTCTTGTTCCTTCAAGAAGTTTCCCTATTTTTTCTAATAATTTTACGCATATACAGAGAGATAGAATTTAAATTATTAGAAAAAATAGGGAAACTTCTTGAAGGAACAAGAATACTCTCTGTTGAAATATTCTTTAAGTATAGC
>DKJY01000117.1 GCA_002454955.1 Bacteroidales bacterium UBA6680 | reverse complement strand
CATGCTTCGTTTCATATGTCTACTTTATATAATATCAATAATTCTAAAAGTAACTTTATCAGAATCAACCTTCTTTGTAATTTCAATGGTATATCTTTTTCCTCCATAATCATGATATATAGTTAACGTATTTGTTGCTAAAGGTTTGTATTTTGACAGAGTAGTTTTAGGAAGCTTTAATTCGCCTGTGTTACCTACTTCTTTATCTTTAACGCACACGCTCAAATATCTATTGAGCATTTGTCTCAATTCTGCATTTTTATTTCTATTATATTCTAATAACATTTCATATGATATCTTTGGTTGTGGCAGCTTTATGTTTTGATTAAACTGAGAATCATCTCCTAAATACGGCGCATTCCCAAAATCTTGTTGTGGTTGCATCATGCTTTGATTAAACTGAGAACCTCCTCCTAAATACGGCACATTCCCAAAATCTTGTTGTGGTTGCATCATGCTTTGATTAAACTGAGAACCTCCTCCTAAATACGGCGCATTCCCAAAACCTTGTTGTGGTTGCATCATGCTTTGATTAAACTGAGAACCTCCTCCAAAATACGGCACATTCCCAAAACCTTGTTGTGGTTGCATCATGCTTTGATTAAACTGAGAACCTCCTCCTAAATATGGCGCATTCCCAAAACCTTGTTGTGGTTGCATCATGCTTTGATTAAACTGAGAACCTCCTCCTAAATACGGCGCATTCCCAAAACCTTGTTGTGGTTGCATCATGCTTTGATTAAATTGAGAACCACCTCCAAAATATGACATATTCGCAAAACCCTGCTGAAATGGTTGACTTAAATTCATATTAAAAAGAGAACCTCCTAAATACGGCACATTCCCAAAATCTTGTTGTTGTGGCTGATATAAATTCACATCTTTTTCTATAGAAATATTCTTTTCGCTATCTTTCTTTACTTCTTTATCTTTCCTTTTTCCCATAAACTGAACAGTATTCAATTTTTTGCTTTCTCTTAGCATTTTATTATCAGCCATTAATTGCAATGAGCGCATATTTAATACACAACTACTATTATTAATTGTATTTATTAATCTTGTTTGTGCTGTTGCCTCTACTCTGTTATCCTTAAAACATGCCTGTGTACAATTATCTCTTTTAAGTTTTTTATTGGGGGTTGCCGAATCTCTTACATACTTTTTCATAATAACCTGGAGTATTGGTTTCTAAACTATTCTGAACTAAAAGAACAATCATCTATTCCATAACCTAACTATTACAAGTTAACTATTTCTAAAATAAATTGCAACCACTACAAAAAATTCATGTTATAAACCAATACATAAAATATTTAGAAACTTGTTTCACACATTACCTCTGAAACAGACCTGAGTCAATCCGTCTTTTATATTTCCGAATACCTGAATGTAGTGACCCCAAAACAGATCGCCATTATCAAAGTAAAATTCAAAATTGTCTTCATCATAAAGTACAATAGATTCAAGACTCATCCTATCAACAGATTGAGTTGTATCAATCAGGATTAGTCTCCAATGATCTTAGTTGCCATATGGTTTGGCTCAGAACATATTAACTATATCTCCGTAAATACAGTAGTTGTGTTTTTATAAGATACAAGGCACACATTAACCCGGCAATAAAATTCATGCCAGATCTACAATGCTTAATTATCAGATGTTGGTACTATTTTCCAAAGTTTTTATTTAGAAAACCGATTATTGTGTCAGAATACTCCTTATCTGTCTCTATTTCGACAAAATTTTCTAAAATCAAATGAAAATCACCCTCTTTGACAAAAATCTCTACCTGATCAGGAGCTGCATCCATTAATCTTTCAAAGTTTGCAAAAGATATCTGTGAATCTTCTCTACTATGTACCAATAAAGCCGGACGGTTACCTAAGTTTCGAATCTCATTCTTTGGCTTAATAAAAGAATTTGTCCCATACTTTAAAAACGTTGCCAAATACACAAATGGATATTCAATTTTTGCAATTAATGAGGGTACAGATTTTTTCATGTTTTCATAAAAGACCTCTTCCCATGAAGAAAATGCAGACAAACTAATTAATCCATCTATTTCAGGAATTTCACCTATTGAATTTATAGCAGTTGCACCACCCATTGATAAACCCATTACAACAACCGGAACGTTTTTGTACAGGTCTCTATTCTTAACATATTCAACAACTGCTTTTATGTCTAAATACTCTTTAAAACCAAGATAAATTTTATCCCCTTCACTTTCTCCATGAGCACGCATATCAAGTAATATAGTTGCATAATTATGTTTACTAAAAAGTTGAGCATGACCAAAAAAAGCTGTGACCGAAGGGTTGTGTATTCCTGATAAACAAATAACAACCGCTTTTGGCGAATCAACCTCTACTTCATAGGTGGAGATTTTTACACCATCTTCTGTTTTAACAAAAAAGTGATTTGCCTCAAGTCCAAATTCTTCTGCCTTCCAGATTCTTTGAAAGTCCACATGTTTATTAACCATAGGGTTCATTACAACAAATGGGATTAACGCAAATATTCCAACTGTTAAAGTAACAACACAACCAGTAATCCAAATTATGATTCTTTTCTTTCTAGCCATTTTCATTTTTTACCTGATTTATAAACATAAAATTGTGTCTAACCATTTGAATATACAGAGTATGAAATTCAGAAGTTCAAAATCATAAAACTACTAAACCGTTTTTATGAATATTCTAGAATCCAAATTTATATACTGCTCCACATTAAGAACTATATGTGCAGTGTACTATTTGTTAAAGTTATTTATAAAAAGGAGATATACAAACTTACGTTATCAGAAACGCTTTAATAAGTGTGCAACTTGTTCTTGAAGAAGAAAGTTCTTTGCTAATACGCGTTTCTTTTGCTTATAGAGTTTTAACTATTCATGAATTCTTTAAGTGTTTAATATAGTTGTTCAACAGTCCCTCTATCTGTTTTGATGCAACAGGATTAGCGGAGTGCACATTGAATTTCAGATTAATAAGATCTAACCCTGACTCATAGACTAACCATTTTGCAGCAGCATATCCATCAGGGGCTACTTCGCCATTCTCATCCAGCCCCAAGTCATTATCAAAGCTTATAAAGTGTGGCAACCCGTTTTGTTTTATATAGGCAACAAAATCGTTATATGTTCTTACTATATCAAACTCCAATTCCATTGATTTATCGTAGACCATATCTATGGTTCTTACATCATCAAGAAAAAGTTTTTTCATAATTATGTAGTTTTTTCTTTATCAGTAATATTCTTTGTTTCTGTATCAAGTATCTGCAGCAGGGTTGGCATTCTATAGTTGCCATGCATATTCTTTATATGGTTAAAGGCAGATTCCAACACTACTCCTATTGCCGATATATACAGAGGTTTTTTACTCTCTCCTCTTACCAGCTCCTTAACATTGTTGTGGTTGCTATGGAATTTTGATTTTGCAACACCAATAACCGGAATCTTCTTATCAAGAGCTTCAAACAGATGGCCACCCAGCCCCGGTTTACCGGAATCATCAAGTATTACAAAACCATCAACTATTATAAGATCCACATTGCTTAAATCTTTTTTGTTCAGAAGACTTAATATACACGGAAGTTCTCTTTTGTAAAATGATCCGGGTTCATATTCAGAGATACCTTCAGTTATCTCTGAACAAACACTCTCAGGCTTATCATCTGCCCAGTCAGAAAACTCAACGCAAACAGTTTTTGCTTTATCTCTATAATAGTATGTATCAAACGCTAAAATCATATCTTCTCTTTTAATAATAAGTTCTTTCAACTTCGGTAATTAAATACATTTTAACTCAAATGTATCATTGGTTAAACTATATCTCACATAAAACATAGTTTTGATATTACACCCCCTATTACAAAACTCTTTATATCCTTCAGGTAATAATTAAATGGTACTTTTTTGCACCTGTTTTGGGGTTTTCAGCTTTTTCTCTATTCAATCTCTCCAAATATAGATAATTCACTACTTTAAGCCTAATTGGTACGTGTTATATCTTATATAGATATTGTGAGAAACAGTTATGTGGCTACTGATATGAGCTGTAATGCAAAAGGCATACAAATAGCATATTATTAACACTATAAACATCGGTTTAAATAAAAACACACAGCAAAATAAGTAATTTACTGCCATTGCAGGGTTGAGATAAAATATTTTCCTATTTTTGAATAAACGATAATTAATAGTGATGAATAGCGAGAAGATTGAGATAGTTATTTGCCTGGGCAGTTCTTGTTTCTCAAGAGGGAACAAAGAGGTTACCCAGATTGTTAGATCATTTATCGATGAGAAAGGGCTTAGTGATGCCGTAGAGTTTAAAGGAGCTCATTGTTTTGGCGACTGTAATAACGGGCCGTCGGTAAAGATAAATGGCACAATGTATAACCATGTGTCTGAGAATAATATATATGATATTTTAGAAGAGAATTTAGGATAAACAAAACATAACTTAATGGATACTCCACTATTTAGTGTAATTCAAAAAAAATGCGTATCGTGTTATGCGTGTGTACGGGTATGCCCTGTAAAGGCTATTGAGGTTCCGGCAAAGAACAACAAAGCAAATATTTTAGAAAACAGATGCATAGGATGCGGTCAGTGTCTGAATGTATGTCCTACAGATGCAATTATATTCAGATCGCACAAACAGATTACTCTAGACCTGCTTAATAGTGGTAGTAAGGTTGCTGCAATTGTGGCGCCAAGCATATCTGGTGAGTTTCATGACATTACCGATTACAGAAAATTTGTTCAGATGATTAAATCTCTGGGCTTTGAATATGTTAATGAGGTGTCGTTTGGGGTAGATATTGTTGCCGATAAGTATAAGGATCTGTTTGAGAACTCAAAGGGTAAGTTCTATCTGTCGGCAAATTGTCCGGCAATGGTTCAGTTAATAGAGAAGTTTCATCCTGAATTAATTGATAATCTTGCACCAATAGCATCGCCAATGATTACCAGTTGTAAGATTGTTAAGCAGAAGTATGGTGCTGATACAAAGGTGGTATATATTGGTCCGTGTATAGCAAATAAGGAGGAGATTAAACGCTACGATGGTGTGTTTAATATTGATAGTGTTTTAACCTTTACAGAGCTACGTGAACTGTTTAAAGAGAAGAATATTAACGAGAGTTCGTTGGAGTATTCAGAGTTTGACACACCTCTTGGATATAAGGGATCATTATACCCTATAAGTAATGGTATACTGCAAGCAGCAGGCATAAATGAAGATTTGCTAACCGGTAATACAATAACTGTACGTGGCAGAAACAGTGTACTTGATGCTGCCAGACAGTTTGAGACATCATCAAGCCAAATACAGAGGCATATGAATCTGTTTTACTGTGAGGGCTGTCTTATGGGGCCGGGTACAACACGTGGCGGAGAGAGATTTATACGCCGATCGAGAGTTATTGAGTATGCCAATAAAAGACTTAAGAACTTTGATCATGATAAGTGGAATAAGGATATAGAGAAGTATTCGGGAGATATTACTGAGGCTCTGTTTGAGAAGAACGATCAGCGCATTAAAGAGCCTACACAAGAGAAGATAAATGAGATTCTGCATATACTTGGTAAGGATGAGAAGGATAATCATCCGTCAGGATGTGGTGCTTGCGGATACGAATCGTGCGAACATTTTGCTGTGGCTGTAGCCAAAGGGCTTGCCAAAACCGATATGTGTCTTACGTTTGCTACAAGAAACAGACAGCAGTATATAAATACCCTAAAGGCAACAAACGATAAACTATCGCGGATGCAGAGCAAGCTAAAAGATTCTGAACAACAAGCATTAAAACAGAAAGTTGCTGCAGAAGAGGCTAATGAGATAAACTCATCGATGCTTGAGAAGCTTACCGCTGGTGTAATTATCCTGAATCGTGATCTTAAGATTATTAAATCTAATAATAGCTTTGTAAAACTACTTGGGCAGGATGCCGAAGAGATTAACGAGGTTATACCAGGGCTTGTTGGTGCCGATCTTAAAACACTACTTCCGTTCTCGTTCTATAATCTGTTTACATATGTACTTAAGAACGATCAGGAGATAATAAACCGTGATGTTCCGTATAATGAGGGATTATTAAATATCTCTGTATTCACAATTAAGAAGCACAATATTGTAGGGGCAGTTATTCGCGATATGTATGCACCTGATGTAAGAAAAGAGGAGGTTATAAATCGTGTTACCGAGGTTATAGATAAAAACCTTGAGATGGTTCAGAAGATAGGATTTCTGCTTGGCGAAGGAGCCTCAGAAACGGAGCAGATGCTTAACTCAATAATTCAGTCATATAAAACCGGAAAATCGCCAGATAAGAAATGAACAACTCATTCTACATAGAGATAGATTGCGCCCAGAAGAATCATGACGGCGAACGTATATGCGGTGATGTCTTTATATCTAAAAAGATTGAGGGCGAAGATCGTATAATAACTGTGTTATCTGATGGTATGGGACATGGTGTAAAGGCAAATATTCTAGCCACTCTTACCGCAACAATGGCGCTAAATTTTGCCAAAGAGCATAAAGATCCTGCCACTACAGCCGATACAATAATGAATACGCTACCTGTTTGCAGTGTACGTAAGATAAGTTACTCTACATTTACAATTATTGATATTGAGAATAATAAGGATATCACTATTCTTGAGTATGATAATCCAAGAACTACGGTATTCAGAGATAATAAGATTTTTGATCCGCCATGGCAGTGTATTATATTAAATAGTGATAAGAATGCCGGTAAGGAGATATACTCATGTAGTTTTGAATTGCAAAAGGGTGACAGAATAGTATTCTGGTCTGACGGTATTGCACAATCAGGTCTGGGAACAAACAAATATCCATTTGGATGGGGACTTGAGAACGCTCAACAATATGTTGGAGGATTATTGGAGAAGGATTCTAAGATATCGGCATCTGATCTTGCAAAAAAGGTTGTAAACAGAGCTGTTGCCAACGATATATATAAATCTAAGGATGATACCAGTTGTGCATCTATATACTACAGAGAGCCAAGAAAATTACTTATATGTACGGGACCACCGTATGAGAAAGAGAAGGATAACGAACTTATATCTGCATTCAGAAATTTCAATGGTAAAAAGGTTATCTGCGGTGCCACAACTGCTGAGATCATATCAAATGGTATTGATGAGGAGATTGTTGACTCATTTGAATTTACAGATAATGAACTACCTCCTGTATCGCATATGAAAGGATCGGAGTTAATTACCGAGGGTATATTAACACTAAGTAAGGCTGGCAGAATATTGGAGTCTATGAATAATAATACCGTTTTAGGTAAGGGGCCGGCAGATCAGATTGTATCGCTGTTTAAAGAGAGCGATGAGATACACTTTATTATTGGTACAAGAATAAATATTGCTCACCAAGATCCTACATTACCTGTAGAACTTGAGATACGAAGAACTGTGGTAAAAAGAATGGGTAAGGTTCTTGAAGAGAAGTTTTTAAAAGAGGTTCATATTGGTTTTATATAAAAAATCCGGAGTTTTTAATCTCCGGATCACATATCTTAAAGGCAGTCAACCGCTTCCTGAACAGTAGGAAAATATTTAAAAGTTAGACCATCTTTATCGGCCTTTACAACTTTATCAACTGCCATTTGTGCAAATCCGCTCTTTGGTATTATAACATTAAATACTTTAAGTCCCATCTTTGCCAATGCTGGTGTAACATTCTCTGCAGCCCATTCTGTTTCTTCTGACTTTAATGCTCCTGCATCAACAGTATTGCAGATAAAATTTGTACACTTATGCTTTGAAAAAAGTTCTAATGTCTTTAATTGTGCTTCTCTAAATTTATCTGTACTGCTATAGCCCTTCCAAATTTGTATAAGACACTTCTTCTCTTCAATAATTTCAATATCGCAATTTGTACTTTGAAAAACTCTCATAAAATTTCTGGTTTTTTGTTAAAAATAGTACACAAATATATACCAATAATAACAACATGCAAAACCGAAATAGATATTCATTATCATTTTTTAAACATAAAGTAGGTATATATTTACAATCCTTATAAAACAAGAGATATAATAGATTACACAAATACACCTTAATTTATAATATTAAGATATACAGCAACTTTAAATAATATTAAACACATTTATATACTGTGTTACTAATAGTAATATATATTATTACAATTTTTATGAAATCTATAAGCAAACACTAACGGTTTATTTGACCCGCTAATGTTTTAATGGCTATTCAGAGATAATCTCACAAACAGATATCAAATCAGCACACTGTTTATCAGAGCTATATAATGCTATATAACAAATACGGAATAATATATCAGATCTACATACTAGTAAAAACAGAGATATTGTTTGCGGATATACTTCTAGTTATATATATTTATAACCACCAAATAGTATAAGTATTCATATCTATTTATTATTATTAAATTAAAGATAGTATTGCCCTCATGGACGAATTAACATCAGTGCTAAAACAACTTCTAAAGAGAAATAAGGTAAACATAGACGAAAAAGAGTTGAAGTTTCAACTTGAGTGTCATCCATCATATCCTAGTTTACACTCTATGACAGGTGTATTAACACATATGGGTATAGATAATATGGCTGTTGAGATTCCTGCCGAAAAAGCCATTATAAACGAACTACCTGCTACCTTTATTGCACATTGCAAGTACAATGGTGATGAGCACTTCTGTTTTGTAGAGGTAAAAGAGAATGATGTTACTGTAAGTCATAGTACAAAAGGTAGTTTACACATGTCTGTTGATGAATTTTGTAACATATGGTCCGGGGTAGTTCTTGTTATAGAATCAGGAAACAGCTATAGTATAAAAAGAGGTAACAGATCACTAATAAGTAACACTCTAATTGGTATTTTTGGTGCTTTAATTATTACACTCTTTATATTAAACGGAGCCAGCCTGTTTCAATATATACACTTTTCTCTTTCGTTAATTGGCATTGCCATATGTTCTCTTATTGTACAACATGAACTTGGCATGCAGTCTGATACGCTAAACAGAATATGTGCAGATACAGGTAACAAGACAAGTTGTAATGATGTTCTTAACTCAAAAGGTTCCAGAATTTCTGAGAATATAAGATTAAGCGATATTGGAGTTGTTTATTTTGCAACGGTATCTTTATCGTGGCTTATATATGGTTTTACAGGTAATCCTAACAGCAATCTTATTGCATTAATATCTGTATCGGCAATACCATTCACAATGTTCTCTGTATACTATCAGCATATTGTTGTAAAAAAGTGGTGCCCTCTATGTTTAAGTGTAATAGCTGTGTTATGGGCTCAGGCTTTAGCAGTTATCTCTATAAAGAATCTATCATTTATTCCTGAGAACTTACCAAATGGCAGCTACGTAATATTATTCAGCCTGTTATCGGTTTCCGTTGCATGGTATTTTCTGCATCCTCTGCTAAAACTGATTCCAAATCACAGAGAGCTAAATATAAATTACTCCAGATTCAAAAAGAACTACGATGTATTCAAGGCATTAATAGGGACAAAATCAAAGGTTTGTACTACTATATATAACACTACAGATGTTATAATCGGAGATAAAAGTAGCAACGCTCCTATACAGATTGTTCTAATCACAAATCCTCTTTGCGGTCATTGCAAAGGAGCACATATGGTTATTACAGATCTGTTAAAAAAATGGGGCAACGGTATACAGATTATTATAAGGTTTAGTGTAAATATTAACGATACAGATAGCATAGACACTCGTATTGCTATGCATCTTATTGATATATATAATAATGAATCGGAGAAACATTTTATTCGTGCATTAGATGAGGTATACCACACCACAGATTACACAAGATGGCTTAACAACAGATTAAGCGAACCCAATTCATCTGTTATTGGTCTGCTAAAAAAGCATAAGAGATGGTGCCATTCAAACGATATTATGTTTACCCCTGAGATTTTAATAAACGGACGCTCATTCCCTATTGAATATAAGCGGGAGGATATTGAGTTCTTTATAGAGGACATTATGGAGGAGTTGAAAGAACAGCCTGTATTTAATAACGTAGAGCAAGTATAAAATAAGAGACCAGAACCGGACACATTGCAGCTTAGCCAAATTGCATTGGCTGAATACCCGACAGCTATAACAAGTTCGGGTAGTATTGGATTTTCAAATTTATTAAAATGAAAAACTTAAAAAGTTTGCGTAGTGCTAAGGTATTAAGCAAGAAAGAGCAGCAGAGCATAACTGGTGGAAAACAGATGCCTCCTGCTAATTGCAGATGTTTCTGTTACACAAACGGTAACAAACATGATGCTTCTTGTTTCGAGAGATGTGCTGACGGGTCTATTCCCGGAGCTTATCCCGGAAATACAAGCGATTGTTATCCTAACGGAGGATACGAGCCTCTACCAGTTGTTCCTACAATAGATTAAGATAAAGGACTGAAGCCCGACAGTCTGAAAATGGTTCGGGCAAAATACATATATTAAAAAACCAAAGTAATGAAAAAACTAACCAATTTAAAAGGTGCTAAGCAGCTTAGCAAAAAAGAGCAACAGAGTATAACAGGCGGAAAACAGATGCCTCCTGCAAACTGCAGATGTTTCTGTTACACAAACGGAAACAGACATAATGCTTCATGTTTCGAATTATGTCCTGACGGAGATATACCAGGGCAATATGAAGGAAATGGTGACGATTGTGTACCTAATGGTGGATATTTTCCGTTCCCAATGTAAAAACATGAATCTAATAAAGGTCTAGAATATACTAATATATAGGCTTAAGAAGGTGTCTCAAAAAAAGACACCTTCATTATACACAACTATAACTTAAACACTATCTTTTTATAACCTTTGTTGTGTATTTGGTTCCCAAAGAGTATATACTGACCAGATATACACCCTCTTTTAAACCAGAGGTATTTATTGTTTCAGATCTTTTTATGCCTTTACCTATATATACTGTATTACCGTTTATATCAGTAATAGAAATATCATATTCTGTATTGTTACTGTTTTCTATAAACAGCTGATCTATTACAGGATTTGGATATATTTTAAATCTTACACCATTGCTGTTAAATATATCTGTTGTATTAACCTTGGTTATGTCAATTGTAATATCGCCAGTTACCGAGAGACCTCCTTTATCAGTAGCCGTTACTGATATATCATAACTGTCTGCTGTTATTGTTTTCAGATTGCCTTTTACAGTAAGTTTATCTCCAATTATATCAAAATAGTTATTATCTGCAATTGTATAGCTAAGTACATCGCCTTTATCAGGATCAGAAGCCAGCAACTGTCCTACCTCAAACCCAACAGCCACATTATTAACCACAGATCTGTTTGTAATATTAATATTACCTGGCGATTCGTTAACATTGATTACACTAATATTAAAAGCTTTAACAGAAGATGCCGAGTTATTATCTGTAGCAGTAATATTTATGGTATATGAGTCAATATCCTCATAGTTTAGTTCTGCACTTGTAAGCAGCCTGTTATTATCAATTTTAAAGACAGATGTATTATCTAAAGAGTATGTAATTACATCGCCACTATCAGGATCTGTTGCCGATATTATTGCCACCTCTGTATCAACAGGCAGGTTCTCTGCTATCGACGATTTTGTAAGTGTTATATTATCAGGTACACTGTTTGTGGCTGAGCCTGTAGCTACAACATTAAGAATTGCCTCTACATAAGCCCCATATAGATCCTTAGCTATTATGTTAATACTAAATGGTAATAATACATCTGTTTTACCCGTTATTGCTCCGGTATTTTCATCAAGAATTAATCCACAAGGCAGATTATCTGAGCTATAGGTTATTTTATCATTATCTGCATCTGTTATTTTACCATCTGGCAATCTGTAGTTAAACATATCGCCCTGATCAATAATATAATTATCCAGTACTCCGTTAATCACAGGATTTGAGTTAACCCCCTCTCTTACCTCTATCCTTAAATTAAATGCAAAGCTATTTGTGCCATCTGTAGATGTAATTGTAATCTCAGCGCTCCCCTCTTTTGATGTATTAAATGATGTTCCGAAACTCATGAAATACATCCCTTTTAATATAGTATGTTCTGTTAATGCCAACTCAGATGCATCAATAAATGAGTTGTCTGACGAAGAGAAAGTAAAGCTATTTGTGCCATATCCCTTCAGAGATAATAACCTTAAAACTACACTCTTTTTATCCTCTCCTTTCTGCATTATATACGAATCCTTTCCGCTCAGATACACCTTTGTATCAGGAAAAACTAAGATATCAAACTGCTCTGCATTGGTAGTTATACCATCAGTTGCCTCAATAGTTATAGTTGTACGCCCAATTTTTCCTGTTTTTGTTACCGATATATTATTACTACCAACAGCTACACTTCCGCACTGTACAATACTGTTATCTGTTGATGATATTTTAAATGTAATAGGATTACTGTTTGATACATCAATATGTCGGTAGTTAAAAGGTATTGTAAATGTGTTTACATCTGACTGTAACTTAATAATGGGCGATACATTATCAAGATATATCTCAGGTTCTGTAAACTCAGCATGAAATACAGGCAATTTTCCACTGCCTCCTCGTTTAGCATAGCTATGTACCTTTTCTTTAAAGGTATAAGCTTTACATATTATATCATTATTCTTAAGAATTGGCAGTTCACTATTTGCCGATTCAATCCAGTTAATACCATCCTCTGATACATATAACTTATGCGCTGTTCCAAAATAGTTCTGACCTCCATAAGCTTCATTAGGGTTATTACGAACAACAATCCATAATTTATTATTATGTACAAAATACATAGGAGCATCAAGTGATATAGGAAAAGGGAACTCATGGCGCGTCCAGTTTTTTCCATCATCCTCTGAAATATATACCCCACGTTCATTCTCTACAAATCCCCAATCAGTTTTACTTCCTCCAAACAGTATTAATTTATTATTTAGCGAAACAACTTTTGGTCGCCAAAAATGCGGAAAATCATCAGATAATCTGTTGGTTGCCTGAACCCAATCTGTACCATTCTCTGTATACCAGGCATCATTATGTCCGCCTCCTGCTATAACAAACAGTTTATTATTGTGTACTAAACTAGCCAACTTTTTACGTCCGGGAAAAGGAGCGTTGTAGGTTGTCCATTTTTTTCCATATTCAGATACCGATACTGTATTTACCATAGAACTTCCTACATGTCCTCCTATAGAGTACAGCTTACCTTTAAATGCAGTTCCTGCACCTCCCCAGTTTATCTGTTGTTCGCCATCTTTTACCAGCTCCCAACTCTTTCCGTCAGCCGATTTCCAGACAGATTGCTCCCACGTATCTGTTAAAACTTCGCCATAAAGCCACATACTATCTCTTAGCTCTGTTATTATATGTGTATTTGTTAGCTTTATCAGATCAAGCTGTGTTATCTGTGCATTTAGAGCTACAGATACAAATAAAATCTTAAATAGTAGTAAAGATACTTTTCTCATAAATTATTCTCCTTTTTAATGATATAGGTGAAATGTGTCACCAGATAAATTTGTAACTGATACAAACATATTATCATTATCCTAAACAGTTATAAACGGGGACTTTACAATTGCATTACATAACCGGATAAAGAGTGACTAATTATAAAACGACAGTTACAATTACATTACATTTGCAAAATGAATAATAAAAATGAACTGTAAGAAACTAAAAGTAGAAATATAAAAAGTCTACCATCAACCAAAAATAAGCTAATAAGAAAAGACTAACCAACGATCAGATAACGACTAAAAAAAACCGGATTCAGATGTTATATTATCCAAATCCGATTCTTAAAAACCACACACTGTATAATTATAAGACGAAAGGTGATTTACAATACAAGATGTATCCCTCAACATGCAAATCGTCTCAAAAACTATATCTTTTAAATCTTATCTATTAAAACTAATCTCCTTTTGATATCTTAGTAATATGCTCATCTTTTGTAAGAGCCGGAACAGACGACTCTTTCCAATCTAAACCATCTTTACTTGTAAAGATCATTGTAGGTGTTCCCGGCATTCTATTCTGATCACCAGCAATAACAAAGTTACCATTAACAAACACACCAGTTCTAAAGCCATAATCACGACCTTTTAGTTTATCGCCTAAAGACTCTCTTCCGTTTTTCCAGGTATTACATTCATCATCACTGATATATATTGTTGCTGTTACATCGCTTGTTGCAGGGTCCATTTCAGAACCAACAAACACATACTTATTGTTACCATACATTATTGCATTTACTGCTGCATTAACAAAACCACGACCTTTTATATCCCAGTCACCGCCATTCTTTTGCACTATCTGTTTTCTGTAACTATTTAAGCATGTAGCAATAATCTTATCTCCCTTACACAATACCGGACCATGTATTCTTGGTTTGCCAGATCTGTTATCATAACTCCAAGCTCCTCCACTTCTTGTCATAACTCCGCCATCGCCTAAAGCAACAAACTGACCATTATTGCAGGCTATACAATTAATATAATCGCCTCCTACTCCTTTTACATCTTTCCACGTCTTTCCACCATCAGTACTCTCTATAATAACAGATACATTAAATGATCCACCAATCATAGATATCTTTATTCTTCCTCCAACAACAATTGTGTTATCGTCATATGCAATATCTGTTAGTGTTCTAATCTCCTTTTCGCCACTATCAGGTATTACTCCTTTTAAATCAACCTTTGTCCAGTTAGAGCCATCAGGGCTTGTTATCAGGCTTCCTCTATTACCTACAGCAATAAACATATTATTACAATATGCAACATCAAACAGATTAGATGCCGCAGAAGATTTTTGCTCAACCCATGTTGAACCATCATCGGTACTTACTAATACTAGGCCTTTATGTACAGCTCCTGATCCTATACCTCCTACAGCAACCCATATTCCGTTGTGGTATGTAGCATCATTTATAGATACATCAAATCCCTGAAAGGTTTCCGATTCTGTTGGAATAACAGACTTGATCCATGTTGCACCATTGTCAATGCTCCTTAATATGGTAGCCTTTTTACCAACTGCAATTAACGACTTTGGGGCAATGTCTGTATCAGAGCCATCTGTATCGTCCTTTTTACACGAACACAATAACACAGATGCCGATAAAACCAACAGCATACATCTCTTAATAAAACTCACTTGTAATCTCATAACATTATAATTAACCTTTTAATAAAATAAGATACACAGTAAATTGTTGTAATTGTAAATATCAGATTGAATATTATATAGGTTAGAATACTATTGAAATAAACTTAAATCACACAGACCAGGTATCAACACAGCTCTCTGTACAGTTATTTATAACAACACCACGACTATTTGTACCAAAACCAATACTATATCAGAATCTTCTCTCAGCTGTTTTCAGATATTTTAATACCAAGAACTTAATTTACAATACAGAAATTTTCTGCATATCTATCACAACCAATCTCAAAGCTAATTATTTGCAGCCCATAACAGAGTCTGTTTATCAGCGAATATATTTCAATTTATAAATTGATACATTACAATATAACTACAACAAAACATTCATTGATAAATTGTAGAGAACAGGTATCAATAATTATTCATATATTGTAATTATAATACATAGGTTTAAGAGAGACTGACAACAACAGAGATTATATTTTGAGTATTAATTGTATATTAGTTAACCTTTATTATTTAGTATTTACGATGTGACAATATGTATTTACAAATTATTTTCTTAAGTCAAACTATTTTTAACTGTAGTTACAGCTTGAATGACTAATTAGCAGTAATTTATACGCAAAGGTTAGATAAAAACATAACATTTTACCATAAATACAGAAAATATATTGTATCTGCAGATTAAGCTACTCTGACTATAACTTTATTAATGGTATCTGCATTTTAATATGCTCTAACTGCAAAACAAAATATCTTAATTACAAAAAATTATGTTTTAATTATTAAAAAATAAATGGTGTCTGCAACTTTTTATATGCTAAATGCATTTCTACTTTTATAACTTCTTTTTTTGGTTTAGCAATTACAAAAAAGCGTAACTATTCTGCAAAACATTTTACTGCTTATACATTAATTAACAGGTGTCTGCAAAACAGACTATGTTTATTCCAAACTATTTTATCTTGAATATTTTAATTAAGCTGTGATTCTAAAAAAAGCAGATCCGGCTGAAAAACACTTTTACAAAAGTACCGGATCTGCAAAGGTTCAGAAATGAACCACAACCACTATTGTTTTATAATCTTATGCAACTCTGTTCCGGAATTGCTTACTATACTAACAAGATATATTCCGCTCTTAAATGCAGACATATCAATTATAAAATCATCTACGGTATTAAACTCTGAGCTGTACAGATTAATACCATTGATGTTTGTTACTGTAATTCTAACAGTACTACTGGTCAGGTTGGTCTCTTTTTTAATAGAGAGTATATTATTAACGGGGTTTGGTGCTACAGTAAAGTTGGTTATGTTACTTCTATCTATATCTGTTGTTGCTTTGTTAAGTGTTAAGATTATCTCATTTGTAAGTGATAGTCCGCCATTATCTGTTGCTGTTGCCGAGATAGTATAACTATCTGTTTTTATCTCCTTCAGATTACCTTTAACCACAACACTACTATTCTTTAGTTCAAAAAAGTCATTATCAGCAATTGTCAGAGTTAATATATCGCCACTATCAGGATCAGAGGCAGTAAGCTTACCAAGCTCATAACCAATATTAACATTATCATCTACAGTTGTATTGCTCAAACTTATATTCAGTGGTACCTCATTTAAATCATTCACATCTATAGTAAATTCGGAGCTTGTTGCTGCAGAATGGTTATCGGTAGCAGTAATTCTTACTGTATATGAACTCTTTAACTCAAAGTTAAAAAGCTTGTTCGTCATAAGCTTATTATCAGATATCTTAAAATTATCATTATCGTCTACAGTAAATGTAATTACATCTCCTGTATCAGGATCTGATGCTGTTAATGTGGCTACTAAGGTACCCTCTGCCTCATTCTCGTTTATACTATTTGCAGATAGTTTTATATCAGATGGTGCTGTATTTGCAGCAGTACCATCTGACTGTACATTAAGTATAACCTCAGAACTTGCACCATATATATCGGTTGCTACAATGGTAATATTGTATGGTGGCTTAGTCAGTGTTCTTCCGGTTATATCTCCATTATCAGAGTCTATAATTAATCCAAAAGGCATATCTTTTGCGCTATATGTAATTTTATCGTTATCAGGATCTGTAAATGTTCCGTGCGGAAGTTGATAATTAAATACCTCTCCTGCTGAAATTAAATACGGACTGAGTGTACCAGATAACTCTGGCTTGTTATTACCTCCTACTTTTACATAGATATCAAAGTTGAATGATCCGTTTCCGTCTGAAGCAGTAACTGTTAATACGGCACTACCTTCTGCAGAAGTATTAAACGATGAACCATACCCAATCCAGTAGTGTCCTTTAAACAGTGGATGCGGATTTATTTTAAATGTAACCTCAGACGGATCTATAAATGAATGATCTGTAGACTCTACTGTAAGATTATTGGTTCCGTAACCTGTAAATGTATAAATCTTTAGTGTTGGTGTTTTTATGCTGCCATTAACATCCATTATATAGCTGTTTTTTCCTGTTATATAAACATTTGCATCAGGATATACCAAAACCTCAAACTGCTCTTTACTGGTGGTTATACCATCTGTTGCCTGAATATTTATTGTTGTATATCCCGGCTCTCCTGTTTTTGTTATCTCTATCTCTGTATCTTTAATAATAATATTATTAGCTGCTATAACTGAGTTATCTGACGATGTAACCATAAATGTTATAGGGTTGCTATTTGTTACGTCTGTATGGTGATACTTAAATGGTACGGTAAACGTATTAGGGGTAGATTGATTCTTAATAAACGATGCTACGTTTTTAATATATATTTCCGGTTCAGTAAACGTAGTATATTTTACCCCTGTTGCATAGCCCTGATTATTAAAAGACATTACTTTGCCATTAAACACATATGCTTTGCTTTTATACTGAGTAGCCAGCATTAGCATATCATGATCTTTATCTGCTACCTCTTCCCACGCTATACCATCTTCTGATGTAAAGAATTTTATAGATTTCTTCAGATAGTTCTGACCCACATATTTTATATTAGGATTCTGATCTACTGCTAACCACAGTTTATTGTTATAAACAAAGAGTATATCAACATAAGCCAGATCTGCACTATGGTTAAATTCATGTCGTATCCAGTTCTTACCATCATCCTCTGATATATATACCCCTTTTTCATTCGATCCGCCAACATCTGTCTCTCTACCACCTATTAATATCAGTTTATTATTATATGATATCAATTCGGGGCGCCAAAAATGAGGAAAATCAGTTGATAGCTGACTTGTTGCCTGTTGCCATGTTGTTCCATCACGGGTATACCAAACATCGTTTTTACCACTACCTGCAACAACAAATAGTTTGTTATTATGCACAACCACTCCCAACTTCTGACGACCACTAAACGGAGGGTTAGGCTCTCTTGTCCATTTTTTACCATATACCGATGTCCAGATGTGGTTAGTACCCACATCTGTGTGTTTACCTCCTATTGAGTATAGTTTGCCCTTAAAAGCAATGGCTTTGCTTGACAGATATATCTGTTTTTCATCATTCCGCATAACCTGCTGCCAATTTATACCTTCGGCCGATTTCCAGACACTCTGAACATAACTAGTACTCTCAAGATGTCTCTCAATTATCCATAAACTATCTCTTAATTCTGTAATAGAGTTTGTTGTTCCGTATCTAAGATTATCAATATCTATAATCTGTCCTAACAGAGTAGTACTATATAGTACCATAAAGAGTTGTAAAGCTATCCTTCTCATATATTATAGTCCTCCAATATCTACCATAAATTCTTTATTATGGTTTTGTTAAAAATATTTCTGCTAAAGCATCATGTAACCGGTTACTGACAAACATATTAAACAGTATATAATTATTCATAAATTGAAGTGTTACAAAAGCATTACATATTAGAGTGTGTAACTCAAAATATACATTACCGACTCTTTGCTAACTATACAATCAGGAGTGCTGTGCACAAACTGTTTTCTGAACAGAAACAGTTAACAAACAACTACTTACAAAAAGCAGATGCGGATATGTATAATGAGTGTCTTGTATTTGTTGTAAAATATAGGATAATTAAACATAACAGAACCGGGCATTACTCCGGCTCTGTTTTACAATGGTTGTTACAACTTTATAAGTTGCTTTGCGCTATTTATGTTTTCACCCTCAATTTTAAGTGAATAAATACCCTGTTTAAAACCAGACATATTAATATTGTATAGTTGATTGTTATCCTCAATGGTAATATCGTCTGAATACAGAAGATCTCCTCTCATATTAAATAGTTTAACTAACACATAGCCTTTATAATCGGGTAGCTCTATGGTAACGTTACCAGAAACAGGATTCGGATATGCTGATATACGTCCGCTACTAACCTCAATAATATCAGTATTATTACAGTTTGTTGGGATATAAAGGTCAAAATCTTCTGTTACCGATTTTCCTGATTCATCTGTTGCCGTAATATTTATTGTGAACTTATTATCATGTCCCTCCAATGATTTTGCAATCTCCAGAACATCACCATTTATTGTAAAAAATGCATTATCTGCACCGCTCCCTAAACTAAATGTTCCTTTACCTGCATCAATATCTTTCATAAACAGTGTTGCAACCTCTGTTCCTGCCGTCCAGTCAGAACCTAATATAAAGTTACTTAAACCAATAGCAACAGGGGCATGGTTAGGAGATTTTCCTACAAGATAGAATGTGTTAGTCACCTGATATTCGCCGTCAGAACCTGTTATTTTAACGGTATACATCTGCTTGTCTGCATCTTTTTTCATTACCAGATCATCTCCTTTAAACTCAAGGTAGTCTGACCCAACAATAGTAAATACTCCGGTATCGCCATCCTCATCTTTAAGCACTGCCTGGCTAACAACATCGCCAACCTTTGCATTCTCGGCAATATTAAAACTTGTAAGACCAATTAAACCGGGTGCCTCATTAATGTTCTGCACTACAATGGTTAATTCTGTTTCAACATTTACTGATCCTTTTGTTGCTTTTATTCTAATATTAAGTCTCTTAACCGATTCGTAATCTACCTCGCTGTTCAGAACAAGATCTGTACTATTAATTGCAAACATATCGTTATGTTCTGCACCCTGACCATTTACTAATGCAAATGTATAACCACCAGGCTGGCTGAAACTAAGCTTACCTACAAGTCCTTTATAGTTCTCGCGTACAGTATAGTTTGATAATTGTACAGCACCGTTGGCAGGAGTTGGTTCAGGTTTAATCTCAATATCAACAGAGAAATCGGCTGATAGCTTGTTCTTATCTGTGGCTTTAACCATCAGCTTTTTAATTCCAACATCGGCATTAGTAAACTTAACCATATTACGTACCTCATTGCCTTTACGTAGGGTAAAATAGTCTGATACCAACTCATACTTAATCTCAATATCGTCAGGATCTTCATCTGTTGCAACAAGTATTCCTACAAGTGTTCCTACCTCCTGTCCTACATTTATTGTGTTGTTTGTTATAGACAGATTTGCCGGAGCATCATTTATATCGGTTGTTGTAATCTGAAAATCTTTTGTAATTGCAACATCGCTGTTATTACTCTGTGCTTTAACACGTACAATGTAAAATTCTTTCTTCTCATAGTTAAGGTACTCTTTAACCATAAGATCGGCACCGCTTATCTCAAAAAAACTATTGTCTTTAGCTGCCGGTAATGAGAAACTATAGTCCGACATATTAACACTGCCCAGCACAAAACTACCAATCTTACCAAGGGTATTCTCTTCTATTACAGCATTATCTAAAGCCATTGATGTTGGTACAGGTGTTGTAGATTCTCCTTGTGCTATTGTAAGCTGCTTAACTAAACGTCCTCCGTATATATCATAAGCCTCTACCTCAATATTATATTCTGTTTTATAACTGTACTCAAACAGATTTGTTGAGCTAACAAGTGTGTTTCCATCAATTATTCTGAAACATCCGTTATCGCCATCACTGTTTGTTAATCTAAAATATAATCTGTCGCCATCAGGATCTTCGCCTCCTAGTTCACCAATTACCGACCATTGTGGCGATTTACGTGGCACTGTGTTATTTGTAATTGCAACACTTATTGGCGCATTGTTTGATGGTTTGTCAAGAAACATCATCATATCTTTACTATATATAGTAAGCTCTGGCATATTGTGGTTAGTAACCTTACAACGATATATACCCGCTGTCTCTGTACCAACAGTTACATCATAGTTTTTACCCTCCGATAGCGGAATAGCCTTTCCGTTAAGTTCCCAGCTATATTTATTATCGGCATGATTAAGAGCGAATGATAATGTCTTCTTCTCACCTGCTGCAAGTGTAGTCTCACTCTCATCTCCTAACGGACGCTGAGGAGCATAAACAAACTTAAAGTGATCAGCAGGACTTCCATTTGATAGTGAATGTCTCTTTCCCTCTATGATAGTGTTAAGTCTTATCAGTTGTTCAAAATCAAGATTGTTGTTCTCTATTCTGAATGTATCAACCCTGTGATTGATAAAATTCATCTCCTCTTTATAGCCAACTGTCCACGAATCAGGAATCTCTGACAGGTAGTTATTATTTAATCTTATATTTCTGGCACCAGGAGAACCAACTATTGTATTTCCTGCTTCGTCTGGTTTTGGGTTAAACTCAGTAAGATTATTATGATCAAAAAACACCTTATTTGCATTATAATGTGTCTCGCCATATATAAGTTTACAATTAACCTTTGTAAGATTATTGTAACTAAATATAAAATCGGTATTACTATAGAAACGACCAGTCTCATATGTTCCGCCATTAGAATATTTTGCTGTGTATGTCCATATTTTATCACCAGCAAGCATCTCTCCGCTCATATTATTATTACTAAGATCAACAACAAGCAACGATCCCGGACGTCTCTGCTCGTTAATAGAAAGCTCCATCTGCATAACCCGTTCTCCTATCTTAAAATATGGAGATTTATTGCGTCCCAATAACTCATCAACCGTTTTAAATGTCCAGTTATCGCCATCAAGATTTGTTTTAAGGTGGTTAAACCACTCATTCCTCAATTTATTATTAAGCTCACGCTGAATTCTTGTTGAACTCTTCTGCTGACCATTTAGCATCAGGATGGTTGTTAATAGCACAACCGTAAGTAAAGATCTTCTCATTTGTCTATTATTAGTTTATACTAATGTTATTTGAACGTGTTTATAACACTGTACAAAGCTATAATTGAAAAATCTCAAAGCACTCTTACGCAAATAGTATTAAAATAGCAGCATGTTAGTATTTAGATAGCTTATTTTAATATGTCTACATAGTGTATCCGGTAATATATGTAATTACAGCAATAAACTCTCAGCAAGAATTAAAGGGTTACAGCTACCTGTAATATTACATTACAGATAGTGCAACCCTTTGTATTCTTTGTAATCAAAACAACACTGGCTAATCTTCCGGAGATAAATTAGCAACAATCCACTGCAAGGAAAAATATGGTATTTATACCTATTGTTGGTATAAAAAATGGTAGCTTTTAGTTAGTATTCTATTAGTTTTTTCACTACATCGCAAAAAACATAAATAAATATCCTAACTACTTGTAAAGTATTAACAAGTAGCCGTATATTTGAGAATGTAATAAATAATATTATTGCTTTAACTTTGTTTTAGATCCTATGGCATTACGAATTTCATTTACAATACTTTTACTTTTAAACTTCTTATTATCATATAGTCAGAACAGAGAAGATATGATTATTCTGTTAGACAAAACAGTAAAGGCAAATCCGGACAGCGCTCTGTTACTAATAAAAAAGTACGATTCGTTAAAAATATATAACAATAAGACTATTACAGATGCCAAGTATCTTATAATTAAAGCCAAAGCATTAGAGAATAGTAATGAATATACCACAGCATTACATTTGCTTACAGAGGCACTACATATTTACAACAAACTTAATAATGATAAGGAGAGATACAGAACACTTTACAGGTTAGCTAAACTTTACTCAGAAACAGGTGTAGATTCAAAGGCTAAAGAGTATTACACAAAGGCATACAATATAGCAAAGGATATTAATATTAGGGATGCATGGGACTGTTTATACTATGCTGCAAGAATAGATATATCTGACAAAGATTTTGACGGTGCATTAGAGAAACTGGATACAGCTGCAGTGAATCTGACAATAAAAGATACTACACAATCAATATTAGCAGAAGTTCTAAACATTAAAGGTATTATATATCTCAGAATAGATGATTTTGAGTCAGCATTAAAGGTTCTTGATTCAGCCCGACAGATAAATGAAGAGATAAACGACAAGATTAGTCTTGGAATAAATTATACAAATATTGGCAGATTATATTTCAATAAAAAAAACTATTACACTGCACACAAATATTTTAAAGAGGCATATAGCATTGACTCTTCGTTGAACAATACAAAAGGGATATTTACTAAGAGTCTGAATCTGGCTAGCTCATATATAAGATTAAGAAGATGGCAAGAGGCAGAAAAGATATACAAATACCTGCTAACAGTACCAGATATTAAAACAGACTACAAGTTTATGTCTAATCTACATCATAATATGGCAATACTATATTATGATCATGACAGACATAAACTAACAGGTAAGCACTTAAATAAAGCAATTGAGTATGCTGAGAAGATTGATGATCGGGATTTCTTGAGTGATCTCTACTTTCTTAAATCGAGGAATGAATTCTACTATAATAACAACAAGGATAAAGCGTATCTTTTACTTGAAAAATCTCTTGATATAAAGAACAAAATATATGCAAAAAACATTGTTAATACTATTAAGAGTTATCAGCTTAAAACCAAAATTATAGAGAATGATATTGAGAACAATATTAAGAACAGAAAATTAGCAGATGACAATAATAATCTGAAAAGTAAGCTAAACACAACACTTCTGGTTCTTATTATTGTAATAGTGTTATCTGCTATGTTGTATGTTTTAATGCGTAGAAAGATAAGAACCAATATAAACTCATTTAAGAGGTATAAAGATTTAATCAGGGATCAGAAAGAGCGTTATACTCAGATGAATAATAAGTTTAATACTATAGTGTCTGAGAATAACTCAGTAAAAGAGATAGCTGAACATACAAAGAACGATCTTGATAAACTTATAATGCTAATTGAAGAGTCCGGAAAAATAACTCTTGATTGCATTGATACTGCAAAAAAATGTAAGGATGAGGATGTATCAGAGAAACTTATTGAGAAGCTTAAAAGACTTGATAAGATAATCTCTGGCAATGATATTATTAAATATCATCTTGACAATGAATACTCTGAATTCAGATATAAGTTAAATCAAAAGTTTACATCTCTTACTAAAGGCGAGGAACAGTTATGTATTCTTATCAGGTATAATTATAGTGTAGGCCAGATTGCCACTTATACTAATACATCGCAAAAGACTATTGAGGTGGCAAGATACAGGTTGAGAAAAAAACTTGGCTTTGATAATAATAATGATTTTTACGATATGCTGAATAATCTGTAAAGCGTATATGCAAATTAACGTAATAATGAGATAACTATAAGTCAGACCAAGTATATATGATAGATATTAAATATGCAGCATCTCTCAATATTATTGATATTAAAAGACAAAACAGATTAGTTGTTATAGTAATTTCACATCTAAAATAGTTAGCATTTAGTTAGTAACTAATTTACATATATATAGCATTCAGTCCATTATCATATCTAATTAACGTATATTTGCAGCCATAACAAATTTTAATGCTACCATATCCAGATAAAACTATACAAAAGATATGTCTACAAGATTCATATTAGCAATTATATTGTGTGTAAATTACTTAATATCAACGGCTCAGGACAGAGACAAAATTCTGAACTCGTTTAATCAGGTTATAAAATATAATCCTGATAGTGCTTTATTAATGGTCAAAAGGTTTGATTCGCTAAAAACGTTTAGTAATGATTCTGAGGCTAATGCACAGTTTATGATTTACAAATCAAAATTATATAAACACTACAATTTAATTACAGATGCACAACAAGAGTTATTCAATGCACTTAACATCTATATTGAGCTCAATATTCCGGATAAACAGCATAAAACATACTCCCTAATAGCAGAGCTGTACAAGCAGTCTGGTATATCAGAAAAGGCTAAAGCAAACTATTACAAGGCATACAAAATTGCTAAACATACAGATATGTATAGTGCATGGGACTACTATTTTAGTATGATTAAGCTGAATATATCTGATATGGACTACGATATTGCTTTAAATAATCTGGATACGGCTGCAAATGAGTTTATACATAAGGATACTACAAATACAATAAGACCAAAAATTCTTAATACAAAAGGTATTGTGTTTTTATGGGTAAAGGATTATGAAAGCTCAATAAAGGTCTTAGACTCTGCTATTAAGATAAATATTAGTATTAATGATAGTATAAATCTAGCAAAGAACTATACTAATATTGGAAGGGTTTATGGCGAAAAAGGAGAGTTCAACACTACATACAAATATTTCATTAATGCTTATGTTATAGACTCTCTTACAAATAACGTAAAAGGACTTTATATTAAGGGATTAAACCTTGCTAGTATACAAGTGCGCTTAAACAATTATATAGAAGCCAGAAATATTTACAATAAACTACTAAGCATTGATGAGATAAAGGACAATCACGAGTATATGATGAGATTACACTACAGTATTGCAATATTGTATTATAATCTAGACAATTCTGCTTTAATGGATGAACATACAGACAAAGCTCTTGAATATGCATCAAAAATCAATGATCAGAACCATATATCGTTAATATTAGATCTGAAATCGAAGAACGAGTTCTACTTTAAGAAGAATAAAGATAAGGGTTATGAGTTACTGAAAGAGTCGAATATGATTGCTAAAAAAACAGACTATAATAAACTTATTGAAACAATAAAGAGACAAGAACTTAAGGTTAAGATTATTGAACAAGAGGCTAAACTAAACAGTAATTACAAGAGATCAGAAGAGAAGATTAGTGAATTGGAGAGCATTAATACTATTACACAAATATTGCTTATTGCAGTTACTATACTATCAGTTATTGTAATATTAATTCTGACAAAAAGATTACGTATAAATCAAAAACTCTTTAGCAGATACAAATATGTATTAAGTTCATATAAATCAAAGTATCAGAAAGCCAATAGTAAGATAGGTTTAATCAATAGCGAGAAGGACTCAATAAATCGTATTGCTGAGCATACTAAAAACGATATGAATAAACTGATTATGCTAATAGAAGAGTCTAATAAGATAACACAAAATTGTATTCAAATTGTAAATAAGGATATCAGTAAATCAGGTCTTGATAAACTAATAAAGAACATAAAGAGATTGGATGCTATTATATCTGACAACGATATTATTAAGTTTCATCTTGATAATGAATACTCTGAGTTTAATGTTAAGCTTAACGAACACTTTAGTAGTTTAACTAAAGGCGAAATTCAGCTATGTACTTTAATACGATACAATTATAGTACAAATCAGATAGCATCATATACAAATACATCGCAAAAAACTATTGAGGTTGCCAGATACAGACTAAGAAAGAAACTTGGTTTTGACAGTAATACCGATTTCTACAACTTCATAAACAATATTTAGGTACAAAAACGGAGAGTCGCAATGGCTCTCCGTTGTCCCTAACCATTATTAAAACTCACTAAATCTCGTCGGGATTTACACCGAGCTCGATTAATTTATTTTTAAGTTCTTCTACTTTATTACTTAAATCGGCCTGTTTCTTAAAATTAGCCTCGTTAGTAACTGACATCTCTTCAATATTCTGACGTAACTCCTCCTCTTGCGAAGCTAAATGTTCTGACTGCACTTTAGATATCTCAAGTAATTTCTCTGTCTGCATAGTATTTCGTACAGTAATTATTGTAGCTGCAATATTCTCTGCACATCTCTCTATAAACACACGCTTATGCTCTTCCATCTCATTAAACGATGCAAATTCAACAACACCTACCAGTTTATCGTCGGTAATCATAGGGCAAATAATTAAACTCTTAGGATTAGCTCCTCCTAATCCGGATGTGATATTTATATAATTATCTGGTACCTGAGTCATGTATATTGTTTTTTTCTCAATAGCACAAGTACCAACAAGTCCTACACCAACCTCAATAGATTTCTCAATAAACTTCTTTCTGTCATAAGCATATGATGCTATCATGTTAAGTTTACTGTCATCTTCCTCATCTAACAAGAATATTCCTCCCTGATTAAAACCAGAGTAATGAATAATATCCTGTAAAAGATTATCTGACAAATCATTCACATCGTTCTGAAATTTTCTCAGGATATCAGCAACATTAGAGTGCCCATTCATTGTCCATATTCTTACATTCTCCTCGTCTTTTCTGTTATCCTCTTTCTCTTTGGCAACCTTAAGGCTATCACGCATCTCAATTAACGACTGTCCTAATTTATCGTGTTCTGATATAACTTCATATTTAGAATCGAACTTACCATTCTTTATATCAATTGAAAAGTTCACAATACTCTGAAGAGCCTCCATAACTGCATTTATTGCAGTAAATATTGGTTTTATCTCATCGTTCCTGTCATATTTGAATATCTGAAGCTTACCTGTACCCAGCTCTCTTGTTATCTCAATCATCTTTCTGATTGGCATAATAATAGAGTTTCTTATACTTATTAAACTAAATACAATTATTATAAGAAGTATAGCAAACACTATTATAATACTCTTAATTGATTTGTCTGATTGTACTTTAAGTTCTTTTAAGGTTCCATCCTGAATCTTCTTAAATGTGTCGAGATATGTTATTGTACCCATCCAATAATCTGTACCGGGTATCATCTGAGAATAAAGCAGAGTTCTTACATCTCCTTTACCCTCTTTATGTATATTATCATACAGAAATCCTCCTCCGTTTTTAGCTATTCTATACTCCTTATCATCTTTTAAATCTTTACCCTCATATATCTTATTTGCGGTAAAAATACAGGTTACTTTTCTGTACACATAAAAATAACCTTCTCTGTCTCTTCCATGTCGCAGATCAAATAATTTGTTATTAAAAATAACATAAACAGAACTATCTGTTTTTATAGTATCAGCAAGTATCTGCTTTGCCAGATCGTGAGCAACAACCTGTGTCAGCGATTTTATCTTTACTCTCTCTGTACTATCAAGTACATTAATAATCTGATTATTTGAGATACTTGTAAGGTCTCTATTATTAATTATTGATATGTAAATTACAAATGATGATGATACAAAAAGTAACATCACAAAAAACACAATTTTGTGTTTGATCTTAAGATTCTTTAGTCTATTCATGCGTAAATAATTTATGTTTAAATATTCTATAAAAACAGCCACAATAGTTATGCATAAAACAAGAATACTCTCTCATGGCTTGTTTTCTTAATTAATAATTATGCCTAAAAAGGCGTAGGTTGATTTGTTTGTTGGTGTATTTATATAGTCATACCAAATACCAGATATACGTTCTCTTTATATGGGTTTACAATAAGTTTAGAGTACACCGATATTGAATATTTATCAGATAATTTGATATTTTTTGTGAGTTTTGCTCCAACATTTATAAAGTTAAAGCCATCTGCATAGTTGCCTTTGTATGGAGTGAATCCTGCAAAGAAATCAATATTCTGGGCATACTTTTTTAATGTTAAACTGTATCCTGCTTCCATATAGGAGGTATATTGTTCATTATCGCCATTAAGTGTTAGCCATGCATCAAAATATACAGGTAACTTTTTAAGTCCACAAAACTTTAATCTAACCTCAGTCATATGTTGAGAGCTGAAATAATCATTCATTGCATTGTTTTCATTAGGAAAGAAATAGTCTGCCACTCCAATCTTAAGAAATTTATACTGGTATGATGCAAACAGTCCTACCTCTGCATACTCTCCATTTACAGAGTATACGCCAAGTACCTCAGCATTAAAGCCTCCTTTACTATAACTTACACTTGGTAATAGATTAAAGGTGTTAGATATCATTGATCCTCGCAAAATATATCTACTCTTAAATGTTGCCCCAATTGAGAAGGGATTTTTCACGGGCTCGGCAGCTTTTAATACTATAGCAAACAACAACAGGGAAAATAGTGTTAGCGTTTTTTTCATAGTTTACTCTTATTTATAATGTATTATAAGAGCCTTGTCAACTAACATAGCAACAAGTCTCTTATAAGATATTTATTATGTCGCTATTATCTCTAATATTCAGTTTTCATTTTAATTCCGGGTAAAAAATGACAAAAGAATTATAGAGAATGCCCAATGGGCACTCTCTTTGTAAATAACAGATCAAATAGATTATTTGATTCTAAAGCTAAACTCTTTTATAGACTCATTGCCTAAAAGATCTAAAGCTCTTACCTTTACCTTATACTCTTTACCTGTTTTCAGGCCAGATATAGGCTGAATATAAGAGCGCTCTCTCGAACCATTAATCGAATAGTAAATTCTATCGTTTCCAACCACTCTATCCTGAGCAGCAAGATATATAAGTGTCTTTATAGGATAAATCTCTACACCACTCTCTACTGAAATTTTATCTACACTAAAGTGGTAATATATCTCAGGAGGTGTATTATCAACATAAAAATGCTGTGACTTAACCTCGTTATTATTCACATTATCAATACCTTTTATAGATATATTATGATAACTGTTTGACTTTAACTTAAGTTCACCATTAAAATTAACATAATCATCGCCATTTATCTTATACTTAACGCTCTTTGTTCCGGACTCTCCTTTAGCATCGTTTGCCCACATTTTTATATCTGTATCTGATGTAAGATAAATTGTATCAGATCTCTCAACGTTTGCGCCAACGCACTTATAACGAACTTTTGGTGCATTTCTGTCAATAATAAATGTAAAGTACTTAATAGAACTCTTGTTATTTACCTTATCATCGGCCTTATAATATATCTTATTATATATATTTGGCAGGTTTGCCACCTTTATTGGCTCAATGTACTTACTAAACTCCACAGGGTTAAATCCATAATCAATATCCTTAACTCCGGCCTTATTATCTGTAGCATTAAACTGCACTGAGCTACGTGCTGACACGTATCTTGTTTTATACCTGTTCAGATACTCATCCTTGTCAATAGAGAATGATACCTCTGGTGCAATAGCATCCAGATAAAAAGCATAGCTCTTTTGCGACTCCGAATTCTTAACATTGTCAACAGACAAGAAGTTAAGTGTATGGTCTCCGTCAGATAATTTGTTTGTACGTATTGGATAGATATATCGCATTGCAGCATCTTTATCGATACCATATTTTGTTGCTTTTACACCAGACTTATCATCAGTTGCCGTAAGAATAATTTTACAACGTGGCGAAAGTATATTACCAACATTGTCTCCTTCTACCTTATACTCAGTAACCGGAGCTACTTCATCAACAATTATTGAGAAGTATGAATTTTTATCATCAATCTTCTCCATATTACCAACCTTATCTACTGAATAAACCAACAGTTTATTATCGCCTACAGGCAGATCTAATTTTGATCCTTTTGCATATAGTTCATATGGTTTTCCGTTAACAGACACATAAGAAGATTCAACACCAGAAACAGCATCATTAGTTATAAGATAAAACTTAACGCTCTTATCAAAATAGGTTTTACCTTTAATTACATACTTATTATCCGATTCAAATCTGATCTTTGTTATAGGAGCCAATCCATCAGCCATAACAGGCCATATATGTTCCTCTTGTGGTAAAATTGCTTTTCCCTCATCAGTTTTCCATCTTGTTCTGATGAAGTTTGCGCCTTCGGTATCAAAATAATATGGAACGTTAAACCCGCTATTGCTATTCTTCAGTGATGCCTTATTATTAGCACCAGAAGGATCTGAACTCATATGTAGGTACAATGGCATATTTCTATTCCAGTATACAGTCCCACTAGAATCCACATAGCTTTTGTATTCCACCTGCTTTTGTTCCTGAGCATTAGTCATGCCAAATACAAAAGCAAGCGCACAAAAAATAGTACACTTTCTCATTTGTATAATATTTAGTACTTGTAGCAGACGTAACCCATATAAACAGCGCAAAATTACCTGTTTAACAAGATATACCATCAACAATATTAGTTATATATCAATAATATCTTTTACACATTTAGTAATACTAAATACCAATTAAGTGTGGTAACAGTGGTTCTATAATAACCTAAGTGTGGTGATAAACTATAAATGCTCTTTCATGGTACTCAAACTTAATAAATTTCTTGTAATTTGAAGAAATATTCATATTAAAATTGACTTAGCATTTTGTTATTTTTAATATAAATACTCTATACATACCTCACAAAACCTCACTACAAACAAAAGAGAACTATACAGATTAACAAATATATAGCATAGTAAAAACACTACAAATCAAACTCTCAAACTATAACATCCTGTAATTCATAAACAGGGGTATATTTATATCTGTAGTATAATCAACATAAACATGTATACAAATTGTTATATAAAAGTAGTAAAAGAACAGGGGCTGATTTTACAATCAGCCCCTGCATATTTATAAATCGAAATAGAATTTTTTTACTTCTGCATATTTGGCAATTCAAGACCATAACCTTTTTTACGATCCTCAGCTTTAATCAAGAAAGCAATAACAATTGCAAGTGCACCAAATGCCGCAAAGATTATCATTGGTAAAGTATAATCATATTGTGTTTTTGTTACACCATCAATTACTTCTCTTGAAACAATACAATACTTCTCAAGAACAAAACCTATTAATAATGGGACTCCCATTAACCCCCAGTTCTGAACCCAGAAAATAAGTGCATATGCCGTTCCTAACTGTTTCTCATCAATAATTTTTGGTACAGATGGCCACATTGCTGATGGCACTAATGAGAATGTAATACCCAATAAAATGATAAGTGCTGTTGCAACAACCCAATGGTTAAGTGGTAATGCAAATAAAGTATGAACAACAAGTAACAGTATAGAACCAATAAGCATTATTGTAGCTCCTTTTCCTTTTCTATCATAAATACTACCAAAAAGTGGAGTAAGAAGAATTGTTCCGAATGGTAATAAACTAGGTATAACCCCAGCCAATTCAGGTTCAACACCATACTTATTAACCATCAGGTCGGCTGCATAATACAGAAATGGGAATACTCCTGAATAGAACAGAACACATAAAAGAGCTACAAGCCAGAACCCTTTGCTCATAATAACCTTTACTACATCCTTTAGTTTAAATTCATCTTCTTCGTCACCGTTAGAATTTTCTTTAAGGCTATTATCCAGCTTTTTATCCATAAAAGTATACCAAAGGAAAGCAACAAAACCAGCAACTAAAAGTGCCAATCCAACCATAATCGGAGCAGAAAGAGCAGGCATCTCTTTAGAACCAAAAGCCATTGCCACAGGAACTGGTATTGCTAGTGCCAAAGCTGTTCCTAAACGCGCTGTAGCCATTTCCAGACCCATTGCAAGAGCAAGTTCTTTTCCTTTAAACCACTTTACAATAATCTTAGATACCGTAATTCCGGCAATTTCAACACCCATACCAAAAATGGCAAAACCAAATGCTCCAACAGCAATCTGCGATTTCACTCCAAAAATTGTTTCACCAACTGGTAACAGGTTCTCTATAGCAGCATACTGGAAAAATGTACCTACAAGCATTGTTAATGCGGCACCTATACCTGTAAATCTTACACCTATTTTATCGAGTATTATACCTCCGAATATAAGCATAAGGAAAAACACATTAAACCATCCATAAGCACTGTTCCAGAATCCAAAATCAGCACTATTCCATCCCATGTACTCTTCAAGCAGAGGTTTTAGAGGTGATATTACATAATTTATATAATATCCTGTTAGCATTGTAAAAGAGACTATCGCCAGTGCGGTCCACCGGGCAGTTTTTGAGTCTCTGAGAGTAGTTACTAGTTTTTCTTTCATTGAATTTTTATTATTAGTTAGTTGTAAAATTTGATACTAAATTATAATAAATGTTGGCCTATACAAACCAGCAACAACCATACCAACCTAAATATTACACAGATACACGCCATGCTCAAAAAAAGAAAAAAACGCTGTATTGCCCGCAGAACAACGGATACAAAAAAGCCCTTGCCTAAAAAGACAAGGGCTGAAACTATAATAAAATAATATTATTATTTCTGAATGTTTGGTAACTCCAGACCGTAACCTTTTTTCTTATCAATCATCTTAAGGATAAAAGCTGTTACAAAAGCAACCACTCCAACAACAACTAACAAGAACATTGGGTTTGTATAATCATAAATAGCACTCTCACCTCTCTGTAGCTTCTCAGCAATACCTGGGTTTGAAGCCTCTCTGATACTACCAATCAACATTGGGAATAACCACAGACCAATATTCTGAATCCAGAAAATCAATGAATAAGCTGTTCCTAATCTGTTCTCTGCAACAATCTTTGGTACCGATGGCCACATTGCTGAAGGAACTAATGAGAAACCAATTCCTAAGATAAGCATTGCTGTATATGCATATGCAATATCACCAGGCATAAATGTAAAGATCAGATGAGTAACAATTAGTAATACAGATCCTATGATCATCATTGTAGCACCTTTACCAATTCTATCATAGATAGTTCCGAATATTGGAGTAAGAATAATTGTTCCAAACGGAAGCAAGAACACAATATCACCTGCTGTTGCAGACGCTACACCATATTTATTAACAAGCAGGTTTGCTGCAAATTTTGTAAATGGAAAAACACAAGAGTAAAATAGTACACAAAGTGTTGCAATAAGAACAAATCCAGGACTCTTAAATAGCTTTACAATATCAGATAGTCTGAATGGCTCATCCTCAACAGTCTCTTCTTCGTCTCTCTCTTTGTCAAGCTTAGCATCCATCATACAGTGAATAAGGAATGTAAGAAGACCAGCACAAAGTACAATAACACCAAAGATTACAGGCTTATAAGCACTAAGCTCTCCTGCAATACGTGGAGAAAGAACAAATGCGGCTCCCATACCTAAACGTGCTAATGCCATTTCAAGCCCCATTGCAAGAGCCATCTCTTTACCTTTAAACCACTTTACAATAATTCTAGATACAGTTACTCCGGCAATCTCAACACCAAGACCAAACAGTGCAAAACCAAGTGTTGCAACCTTTACCGATGGAAGATATCCTTTTGCAAAAGAGTTAAAGAAATCATATCCGAATCCACCATTGTTAAAGTAATCTGATAGTCCGTAAGCTTTAATAGCCCCACCAACAATCATTAATGTAATAAAAGTAGTACCTGTTTTTCTAATTCCTAATTTATCTAGAATGATACCACCCAAAATGATGAAACCAATAATGTTTAGAAATGAATACTGCCCAGCAAAAAAGCCATACTGACTTCCATCCCACTTCATCTGCTTAATCAATGTATCCTCTATTGGCGACAATACATCAGTGAAGAAGTAACCTGCTGCCATTGTAAACGACACAAGTATCAAAACCACCCATCTGGCAGTTTTACTATCTCCTAACGTTTTAACTATTTTTTCAGTCATTATAAAATAATTTATTGTTAAATTTTTAATTAGTATTTTAAAACAGCCCGCTAAAATAGAACATTTGAATCCCTTTACAAATCATACATAGCCTATAATACAACACTTTTTATTAACAATTAACCACTTATTACATATACCTTGAATAACTATTTACGTACACTATGTTACAATACAACCACTTACAATAACATTAAGTTATAAACGTTGGTATTGTTTTGAGATATTATAAATTGTAACTTATACTGTAAAACATAAAACCATGAACAACACACTAAGAAATTATTTGGAAAGCAGATACAAAAAACACGACATTACTGGCGAACAGTCAGACAAACCCATAATAACAATATCAAGAGAGTACGGGTGTCCGGCTCTTGAACTTGGACAAAAACTTGAAGAGAGACTTAATTGGGAGCTAATATCAAAAGAGAAGATATATGAATCTGCTGAGTTAATTAAGATAGATCCAAAAGATTTTAAATCGATATATGAGGGAGAAGAGCAGGGAATATTTGCTGACCTTCTGAACTCCTTCAGTAGCGATTTCTACACAAGCGATATTAAAATAAAGAATGCATTAAGAGATATTATCTCATTCTATGCTGAGAACGGAAATGCAATTATTGTTGGTAGAGCAGGTGCAATTATCACACATAACCATCCAAAATCTATTCATATTAAACTTGAAGCTTCACTTAACTGGCGCATAAAAACTGTAATGAGAGATCACAATATAAGCGAAAAAGAGGCTATAAGCAAGATTAAGAAATTTGATAAAGCAAGAGTAAAATTCCGTAAGTTCTACAACAATGGTAAGGATCTTACAAACTACGATTTTGATATAATATACAGCTGCGAACGAATGAGTACAGATCAAATAGCAGACTCATTAGTTCCACTTATTGAGTCGCTATAATTTTAACATAGTCATTTTATAACCAATAAAACTCCATCTTTGCCAGATGGAGTTTTACTTTTTAACATAAGTTAACTATATTTCGCATAAATTACCGGAAAGTAATAGTCGGTATAGAGATAGGCACTGTTCATTTTTATTTGAATAAGACCCTTTGAATATTGAAAAAACAACTTGCCATTGCAGCAAGGTTTAGTAGTTATTTGCATTTGCTGCATTGAAGAACAATGACATTTTAATCTAATGAAAAGTATTATTAATCTGTTTGAAGAGAGTGTTGAGAAATTCTCTGAAAACAATCTGCTCTGGGAAAAAGGAAACGGAAAGTACAAACCCACAACCTATAAAGAAACCCATAATAAAGTTATTACTCTTGCGGCCGGATTAATCAGTATAGGCATAAAAAAAGACGACAGAGTAGCACTGTTAAGCGAAGGAAGAAATAGTTGGGTAATATCTGAACTGGCAATACTGTATACTGGAGCTGTTAATGTTCCGTTATCGGTGAAATTAGAGACATCTGAGCTACTGTTCAGGTTAGAACACTCCGATACTAAAACAGTTATTGTTTCAGGCGGACAGGCTGCAAAAATTCAGATGATAAGAGATAAGCTGCCAAAACTTGAGACTATAATTTATCTGGACGATCAGCAGAACCTTGACAAAAGCGAGAAGAATATCTTGTTACTTGAACAGGCTGGTGAAAAATTTATGAATGAGACTCCTGAAAAGTTAGAAGAGATAAAAAAATCTATCACTCCTCAAGATTACGCTAACATAAGTTATACATCAGGAACCACAGCCGACCCTAAAGGAATTATACTCACACACCGTAACTATACTGCAAATGTTGAGCAGGCTCTTACGTTAATGACAATTCCTGAGAACTATAAAACATTACAGATATTACCACTTGATCATAGTTTTGCACACACAGTGGGTATATACAGTTTTATTAAGTGCGGGGCAAGTATGGCGTTTGTTAAAAACGGAAAAACAGCACTTGAGACACTAAAAAACATCCCAAAAAATATTAAAGAGGTTAAACCCGATATATTACTTAGTGTACCTGCACTTGCAAAAAACTTTAAAAAGAATATCTACAGTGGTCTGCACGCAAAAAATAAGTTTATATACTGGCTGTTTCTAAAGGCCATAAAAATGTCGTACAGATACAATAAAGAGGGATACAACAAAGGTTGTGGGTTACGTTTTTGGGAGCCTGTAATGCTTAAACTCTACGATAGAATAATATTCAGAAAGATAAGAGAGGTATTTGGAGGAAACCTGAAATTCTTTATTGGTGGCGGAGCTCTTTTAGATACCGAGCTGCAACAATTCTTTTATGCCATTGGAATACCAATGTTTCAGGGCTATGGTTTATCAGAAGCCACTCCGGTAATATCATCAAACTCTATGACTAAACATAAACTGGGTTCATCAGGGTACCTGGTACAGCCAATGGATCTTAAAATAGTAAAAGAGGATGGTACTCTGGCTGAGAATATGGAGAAGGGCGAGATAGTTATAAAGGGCGAAAACGTTATGGCAGGATACTGGAAAAATGCAGAAGCCTCAGCAGAAACAATAAAAGACGGGTGGTTGCATACCGGCGATATGGGATATATGGATAACGATGGCTTCCTATATGTTTTGGGTAGGTTTAAAAGTCTGCTTATTGGTAACGATGGCGAGAAATACTCTCCTGAATCAATAGAAGAGGCTATTGTTGAGCACTCAAAATATATAGATCAGGTTATGCTACACAATAATCAGAATCCTTATACTATTGGGCTTGTAGTACCAAACTATCCACGACTTAAGCGAAAACTTGAGTCGTTACATAAAGATATAAACACACCAGACGGTACCAGACAAGCTACCAAAATACTACAGTATGAGATAAACAGATTTAAGAAAGGTGGCAAACACGAGGAGATGTTCCCGGACAGATGGATACCTGCAACATTTGCTGTACTTGAAGAGAACTTTAATGAGAAAAACAAGTTAATTAACAGTACAATGAAGATGGTTAGAGGAAAGGTTGAAGAGTATCACAAATCTAAGATTGAGTTCCTGTACTCGCCAGGAGGAAAAGATCCTATAAACGATAAAAACTTTGCCAATCTTAATGAGTGGCAGACAAAATAAAAAAAGAGGCCAAAAGCCTCTTTTTTTTATCTTATATAGAATATCCTTACTTAACAGGAGCATTCTTTAATGTCTCTAATAAGAAATCCCACCACTTCTGAACAGAAGCAATATTCACCTTCTCATCTGGTGAGTGAGGGAAACGGATAGTTGGTCCACATGAGATCATATCCCAGTTTGGATAAACACCACCTAATAATCCACACTCAAGACCCGCATGTATAGCCTTAATCTCTGGAATATTTCCGTACATCTTCTGATAAACATCCTGCATTGCTTTAAGGATTGAAGAATCCATATTTGGTTTCCATCCCGGATATGCACCAGAAAACTCAACTGTAGCACCTGCAAGAGTAAATACTGACTCTATCATAGATCCAAGACTGTTCTTTGCAGAATCAACGCTACTACGCATTAAACACATTACCTCAACAGTACTATCATCAGAAGCAACAACAGCAAGATTCACTGAAGTCTCAACCAATCCTGGCATAGAGTCGCTCATACGCATAACTCCGTTAGGACAAGCCTTAACACCATTAATAATACGTGCTGTAGCATCAAGATCCATTACATATGCTGGCTCTGAAGTAGCATCAAGAGCAAATGTCATATCTGGCTCTGTAGCAGAAAATTCAGCTTTTGCAGTAGCAACATACTCATCAAAATATGTCTTCATCTCTGCTACCTTATCCTCTGGACAAGTAATTACAGAAAATGCCTCACGTGGAATAGCATTTCTTAAGCTACCACCTTTAATTGAAGCAACACGAACATCCATGTTTCTTGAAGTATACTTAAGGAAACGGAAAAGTAACTTATTTGCATTACCGCGTCCAAGAACTATATCCATACCAGAGTGACCTCCCTTAAGACCAGTAACAGCAATATTAAATGCTTTATGACCTGCAGGAATAGCCTCTTGCTTAAATGTAAATGTTGCAGTAACATCCTCTCCTCCTGCACAACCTACATAAAGCTCACCCTCATCCTCTGAGTCAAGGTTAATAAGGATATCTCCGTCAAGTACACCCGGCTGAAGACCAAAAGCACCTGTCATTCCAGTCTCCTCATCGCAAGTAAACAGAGCCTCAATAGGACCATGCTCAATATCTGTAGCCTCAAGAACAGCCATAGATGCAGCAACACCCATACCATTATCAGCACCAAGAGTAGTTCCGTTTGCTGTTACCCACTCGCCATCAATAATAGCTTCAATAGGATCTTTCTCAAAATCGTGTGGAGTATCGCTGTTTGCCTGAGGAACCATATCAAGGTGTCCCTGAAGAATAATTCCTTTTCTGTTCTCCATTCCAGGAGTAGCAGGCTTCTTTATAATTACATTACCTGTTTCGTCTTTTATTGTTTCTAGTCCAAGACCTTTTCCGAAGTTCACCATGAACTCCTGAATCTGATCCTCAAATTTTGAAGGACGTGGAATTTCTGTTAAGCTATAGAAATGTTTCCAGATCACCTTTGGACTCAGGTCCATAATCTCTTTTCCCATAATCATTAAATATTTTTTAAAGTTTTTAAATAGCAACAAAATCGATGCCTAAGTTAATAAAACTAAACTAAAATCGATATCCTGCTCTCTGTAAATCGTCTATATTTTTAAATACATATGGTGGTTTCAGACTCTTAGCCATATGTTTATAGATTGTCATTCTTATCTCCTTTGCCTTACGTGTATCAAGTCTGTCAAACGAATGCCCGCCCGGTACATTCTGAAAAATCTTATACTCAAACTTCTTTTTATCTGCCTTAAGCGATTTTATCAGATGCTCAACCTCAAACACATTCACGTCGCCATCGTTAGTATTTGTGTAAATTAATAACGGCGTATTCTGCATTTTATGGGTATTCCAGGCCGGTGAACGCCTTCTGTACTCATTTACGTCAGCATAAGCTGTTTTACCAATATGATACTCTGCCGAGTAGAGATCTCTGTACTCTTGTGTTTTATATCCCATTCTGGCAATAATATCGCTAACGGGTACACCAGCATATGCTGCTTTATAATCGTTTGGATAATCAAAAATGTTCATTAGCGTTATCAATCCGCCATGACTCCACCCCATAATACCAATCCTGTTTTTATCAACAATACTATAGTTCTCAATCATATACTCTTTAGATGCATGTACATCCTGAACCTCAAGCCCACCATAATCAATCTTTTTATAGTGCGATTCGCCATAACCAGTACTTCCTCTATACTCTGCCGATACAACAATATACCCCTGCGAAACCAACTCTCTTACAATATGTGTGTAATAGGTACCAAAATTAGAGTGAACACCACCATGCGGCAGAACCATTAGCGGATATTTTTTGTTTTTATCAGCACTTTTAGGGATAAAAATATATGTCCAGAACTTTACCGGATTACCAGCACCCTGAGCCGTCTCATTTTTCTCTTTCCATAAAGGAGGGCCATATATATATACCTTATCTATATGAGCCAAATCGCCAACACGTTCAAACCAAAGCAGGTCATCAATCTTTTTCTCTGTAACATCAAGTCTGTGTCTTAAAATCTCATTCTGACGTTCAAGTGCTTTAAGAACATCATCTTTATTGCTGTTTTGTCCGCTTATATTGGTTAACAAAAGCAGTGCAAAAGCAGTAAGCAGCAGTCTGTTCATTAGTATTAATTTTAGTTAATCGTGTAAGTTGTTATTAGCATAATACAATCATAAAGATATAAAAAGTGTTACTTCTACCTCTGAAAGATATTGCAAAACATAATAATACACAATAAACTAACATATAGTTATATATTATTACAGAGTGTTCAATCCTACTCTACTTACCATTACTACTACCAGACTGCTTTGATGATGGCAGAGCATATTTTAATAACCGGGCAGGATCATTGGCAAATATAATTTTAGATATCTCGTTAACTGGTCGCAACTTCTTATACAAACTATTGCATGCAACAAGTCGATCCTGAGTTATTATTGCCCTCTCTTTTTTATACGACTCTTGCAAACGATTGCTCTCTAACAAAGCCTTTTTATACTCAGATATGCTATCTAATAATGATTCGCCACACCCCTCTTTTATAAGCTCTGCTCTATATTTTGCTGCAACCTTCTCTATATTCTCCATAAACATTATCATGGTAAACTGATTAGATTTAGCCTTTGCTATATCATTCTTACCAAACTGATTATGAATTGGCAGATTATCAGGAAAAGCCTTCTCGGCAAAATAGATAATACCTTTATAACAGCTGTAACAACTATTAAGAGAGCTGTTTACTCTTGCTGTAAGTTCTGCCAGTTCATCTCTTATTACATTGTCTGTTTTTATGTTGTAAATACTATCTATAGTCTGCCTTATCTCATCTACAGATACTACTGTAAAATTCTTATCAAATGTTGTAAACTTATCAATATCATCCTGTATAGACTTAACAATATGCTCTGCATACTCTAACAAAATTACATCTGAAAAATTATAGATACGCTTAATTGATACCATAATAAACACTTTTTGTTAAACATATTAATACCAACCTGTTCTGTAGGTGGTTTATTCATTTTAAAACAAGTTCCGAAATATTAAGACACATTGCAATACCTTTTTAGGTGATATATATCAACATTTTGATTTTTTATAATTTAGATGCAAAAGAATAGGTGATAGCTGTATTAAAATTTATGTTAGCAGCCAAATACGCTACAATAGTTATAAATTTATTTTCTAAAAATATTCAACTATCAGAACAAATATTAAAACAAACAATAATTAATTATCTGCTACAAGCATAGAACTATATGCTAACAACATTTTACATGCTGCTATCAATAAGAAATTTGTAGCTATCTAATAATTATTGTCTGCTAATAGAAAATATTAGCAAACATTACCAAGAAGTCATCTGCTATAGAAAAAACAAATATTACTATCGGAATTCAGAAAAATATAACTCACCACTGCTAAAATGAAAAAAATGCATTCCGTTGGTCAAAAAAAAAGTAAACTTATTACCCGTTAAAATATCCTGAACACAGCATGTTTAAGCATGAATAATTTATCTATACAATGTTAACTTTTAATGACTTCCATTAATAAATAGCACTATTTCGCTATAAAAATGAACATTTACAACTTTATACTACTTAATAGAGTAAGTTTATTATTTTTGCTAGTCATTATAACATTACCGGTTTTAAATAAGAATAAAATATAAATATATGAGAAACAGATTATTACTAACAGCAATAGTGGCATTTACAACATTATTTTCTGTAATTGGTCAGGAGATAAAATGGTATAGTATTGAGGAAGCTGTAGAGATGAATAAAAAGGAACCTAAAAAGTTTATTATTGATGTGTATACAGACTGGTGTCACTGGTGTAAAGTAATGGATAAGCAGACATTTAGCAACAAAGAGATTGCTAAACTAATTAATAAGCACTTTTATGCTGTAAAGTTTAATGCTGAACAGCGCGACTCTATAACATTCAGAGGTCAGAGATACGGCTATGTTCCTAGCGGACGCAGAGGTGTGCATGAGTTTGCATATGCACTGCTTGGTGGCACAATGTCATACCCAACAATTGTGTTTATGAATGAAGATTTTCAGTTAATATCAAGAAATCCGGGCTTTCATAAACCAAAAGATCTTGAACCAATACTAAAAATAATTGGTGAGGAGATTTATAAAGATAAAGCTAAAATGGAGGAGTTTAAAAAGAACTTCAAAAGTAACCTATAGATATATACATATACAGATGTATTGTATAAAATGAATTTGGCATGAACAATTAGTGTGTTTTTGGGTTACTTTTGCTGATAATTACGACAAACTAGTGGTTATTTGTATTACTGCATATAGTAGAGGTACAGGTACCAAAAAACACACTCATCATGCTTAAAAAAATTACAATTGCACTCAAAATTAATCTGCTAATAGGATCGTTTCTGTTAGCTTGCTTACTCTTTTTTCTGATATTCTTTATCGGACAGACAAAAAACAAAAATCTTGTTGTTGAAAACACAGTAAATCTGTTAGATTCAACAATACACGTAAAGCTAAAGGAGTCAACACACGGATTGGCTGTTTTGCTATCGCATGAGCTTTACAAAAACGACTCAGTTAAGTCATACCATGAGTTCTTTAGAAAGAGACTTGAAGGTGTAACATTTGAGCCGGACAACTCAGGATATTACTCTGTAAACCGAGGTACAGTAGGAATATTTCATCCGGTAAAAGATGTAAACGGAAAAGATCGTATTAACGAGGCCGATATGGACGGTAAACGCCACATATTTGAGCTATCAAGGTTGGCTCATCAGGGGGGTGGTTATTTTACATACAGCACAATAAAACCGGGTGCTGGTGTTAAACCAAAGATATCATATGCCGAGATGATTCCGGATACTGAGTTCTGGATAACCACAGGTGTTTATCTTGATAATGTAGAGGCTGTTCATGTTAGCGTAGATAAACACATACGCGATCTTGAAAACGGGCAGATTGTATCTATATTAATAGCCTTTAGTATAATATTGATTATTGTTCTTTTCATAAGTATTAACACTAAGTACAGTCTTATCAGACCTATCAACAAAATTGTTGACGAAACCAATAAAATGGCCAAAGGAGAACTTAGTAGAATTGAGCATCATAACAAAGATGAGATTGCGCTTATAGCAGAGTCATTAAATAATCTATCTGAGAATCTTCTTAATACGTCTGAGTTTGCTGAGAAGATAGGAAAAGACGAATTTGATTTTGATTACTCAGCTGCAAGTGAGCAAGATGTATTAGGAAACTCTCTAATTACAATGCGCGATAACCTTAAAGAGGCAAAGGTAAAAGAGCTGAAAAGAAAAAAAGAGGAGGATGAAAGAAACTGGGCTGTATCTGGTTATGCCATGATTGGTGATACAATACGTAGTTCACAGAACGATATATCTATACTTGCCGATACAATTCTTCAGAAGATGATTCACTATCTTGAGATAAATCAGGGAGGTGTTTTCTTAATGAAGGGCGACGAAGGCGAGCCTTACCTTGAGTTGGCGGCATCATATGCTTATGACAGAAAGAAATTCCTTGACAAGAAGATTCATATTGGCGAGGGTCTTGTAGGTACATGTGCAATTGAGAAGAAGCATGTATTTATGACTGATATACCAAATAACTATATAAATATTACATCTGGTTTAGGAGGTGCAAATCCAAGCTGTTTACTTATTGTACCTCTGGTTATTGAGGGGCAGGTACTTGGTGTAATTGAGCTGGCATCATTCAAAAAGATAGAGCAGTATAAGGTTGATTTTGTTATTCAGGCAGCAGAGAGTATTGCTGCATCAATATCGTCGGTAACAATATCGCAAAATACAGAGATACTTCTGGAGCAGACTAAGAGTCAGGCAGAAGAACTTGCCAGTCAGGAAGAGGAGATGCGTCAGAATATGGAAGAGTTACAGGCTACTCAGGACGAATCGCACAGACGTGAGGAGGAACTTAACAAGAGACTTGTTGAGTACGAGAGAGAGGTTGAAGAGCTAAAAAACAGATTAAATAAGAACTCGTAACAAAGTTCAGGTTTAACAGAGATCTATATAAAATAAAAACAGAGGGCTGGAAAATTTCCAGCCCTCTGTTTTTATATCGTAATTAAAATAATTAATCGTGATTAGAGAAGTACTTCATAAATTGTGATCTCTCATATATTGTAGGATCTTCAATCTTGTTGTAGCTCATCTCTCCTCTAAAGCTCTCTACATCTGTGTAGTTATGCTCTTTCATCCAGTTCTCAAGATCAGCAATCATAGTTTTAAGGTAATCTACTCCGTTCATATAAAGTGTTGAGCAAATCTGTACTGTTTGTGCTCCGCTAAGTAGCATTTTTACAACATCTTTACCGCTATGTACTCCTGTAGATGCAGATAGGCTAAGGTTAGGAAAAACTCCGCTCATTAAACCAATCCAACGTACTGTATTTCTTATATCAGATGGCGAACTAAACACCTCTGCTGTTGTCATTTTCATCTTGTCAACATCAATATCTGGTGCATAGAATCTGTTAAACAGAACAACACCATCAACATTTCTGTAGTGTAGCTCTTTTGTAACATACATTGGATTTGTAAAGTATGCACCAAGCTTAAACACAACCGGTATCTTAACAAGTTTTTTAAGATTCTCTGCTAATCTGAAATATGTCTCCTCATATTTATCTGCCTTTTTATCTTTGTCGTTAGGCATAAAGAACACATTTATCTCAATAGCATCGGCACCTGCCTCCTCTAGTTTAAGCGCAAAATCTACCCAGTTATCAGATGTTGTACAGTTTACACTTGCAATTACAGGAATGTCAACCAGTTTCTTGCTCTCCTCAATAAGGTCAAGATACTGTTCTACACTGTTCTGCTTTGTATAGTTTATAATATAATCTGCTGCCTCAGGATAATCGCTACTCTCTACATGTTGGTGCGATTCGTGATTTATCTGCTCCTCAAAAAGAGATTTAAGTACCACAGCTCCTGCACCGTTGTCGGCAAGTTTCTTTACTTTCTCAGGTGTATTAGCAAGTCCTGAACTACTAACTATAATAGGATTCTTTAGTTTTAGTCCCAGATATTCCGTTTGTAAATTAATCATGTCTCTATTTTGTTTTTTGTAATTAACACCAATCAGTTTTTTTTGTTTGGTACAATTTAAGAATTGTATACCCTATTACCAAAAATTGAGCTACCAACTCTAATAATTGTACTCCCCTGCTCTATTGCCAACTTGTAGTCGCCAGACATACCCATTGATATCTCTTTAAACCAATTGGCATTACTGTAATATTTTGATTTAACCCTGCCAAAGATCTCTTTCAGGTTAGCAAACTCTTTTGATATCTGCGCATTATCATCGGTATAGGTAGCCATTCCCATAACTCCAACTATCCTTACATTCTCCATCTGCTTAAATTCATCAGAATCTAATATTTGGTATAGCTCATCCTCTGACAATCCAAATTTAGACTCCTCCTCAGCAATAAATACTTGTAGCAGACAATCTATAATGCGATTGTTCTTTTTTGCCTCTTTATTAATTACAGCAAGTAACTTAATGCTATCAACAGCATGTATTAACGATACAAACGGAGCAATATATTTTACCTTGTTTGTCTGCAAGTGTCCAATCATATGCCACTCTATATCCTTTGGCATCTCGTTGTGTTTATCGCGCAGCTCTTGTGGTTTGTTCTCTCCAAATATTCTGTAGCCATGATTATACGCCTCCATAATCATCTCAACAGGTTTTGTTTTAGATACAGCCACAAGTTTTACCTCTTCCGGGATAGTATTTAGTATACCATCTATATTTTTACCAATTTCCATATTCTTAAATTTAAGAGAACAAATTTAATAAATAGAATTAATTATTATTGAAGTTATGCGGTTATGCTCATTACATTTTTGTTGTAACATTTCGGTTTAGCCTGATAAATATTATTCATCTTTTGTAACAAAATGTTACATTTGGCAAAAAGTATCACATTATGTCTATTATAAATCACAAAGAGTGCCCATTGTGCGGGAGTAATAACATTGCCGAACTATTCAGTTTCAGAGATAAAACTGTAACAGACAACAATTTTCCTATATGGAGCTGCAATAAGTGTTTATTTGCTTTTACACAAGATGTTGAGGACGAAGATAATTGTGGTAAATATTATAAATCTGAGGAGTATATATCGCACAGTAACACAAATCAGGGGCTTAAGAATAAGTTGTATCATTTTGCCCGTTCTATAATGTTAAACCGCAAATACAGATTTGTACATAAGGCTAATAATAATGTAAAGGGATCTGTTCTTGATTATGGTTGTGGTACAGGTTTTTTTCCAGCCAAAATGAATCAGAAAGGTTGGCAGGCTAAAGGTATTGAGCAGGATGCTGATGCACGAACATTTGCTAAAAACAATCTTAAGGTTGATGCTTATGATAAGGATTATCTGGACAATATTAACCAATCTGAATTTGATGTTGTAACAATGTGGCATGTAATGGAGCATATATATAATCCTGATATTTTTCTTAAGAAGATTAATGCTATTCTTAAAAAAGGCGGTAAATTTATTGTTGCTGTTCCAAATTTTGAATCGTACGATGCAAAGATATATAAGGAGTTTTGGGCGGCTATTGATGCTCCGAGACATATATGGCATTTTACTACAGATACAGCCAAAGCAATGATTGAACGAGAAGGTTTTAGATTGGAACAGACAGATTTTTTGCCGTTTGATAGTTTCTATATCTCGTTACTGAGCGAGCAGCTTAAAACCGGTAAAACAAACTGGTTTAAGGGGTTATCAAATGGCTTTAAAGGGTATCTTAAGAGCCGAAAAGATCATAAGAATGGCAGCTCTATAGTTCTTACATTTAGCAAGATATAGTATTATAATATTTATAGGATGTTCGGGGATAAATCATCTGAACATCTCGGCTGCTTTGGCAAGTTGGTCTGGTTTACCAACATCTATCCACGATTTTCCTTTAAACATATAGGCAGATACAGTGTGCTCTGCACCAATATTAAGGTATTCGTCTATTATTGAGAATTTACCTGACAGTGTAAAGTGTTTAAATATCTCCGGGCTTACAATATGTATGCCTGCAAAGGCAAGTTTTTTATAATTTGCAATTGTTTTGCCACACCACTTAAATTCCTGCTTTAATACATTACACCACCCTGTTAATCTGTCGTTATCATCAAACAGCAGGTATCTGCTTGTATCTCTTTTGGCTACAACAAGTGTGGCAATACTGTTATTCATATTATGGTGGTGCTGAAGATCGTTAAGATCGATATCTGAGAATATATCTACATTATGTATAAGTATCGGTTGGTCTGGTATAAATAGATTACGTGCTTTTAACAGTCCTCCTCCTGTTTCAAGCAGCATCTCTCTCTCATCTGATATTTTAATTGTTGCGTCAAAGTTTTTGCTATTTAAAAAGGCAATAATATCATCGGCAAAGTGATGCACATTAACCACAATGTGCCGTACGCCTGCATTAATAAGTTTCTCTATTTGGTGTTGTAAAAGAGGTTTGCCGTTAAGTTTTACTAAAGCCTTTGGTGTTTCTTTAGTAAAGTCACCTAAACGTGTTCCTAATCCGGCTGCAAATATCATTGCTTGCATACAATAGCTATATTGGTTAGTTTCTGCAAAAAAAACATATTACAGTGGTTAATCCTAAAAAACAGAGTTCTTTTACCCAAAAAAGAATCGTAGTTCACGTTCAGCACTTATTTTGCTATCAGATCCGTGTGCTGCATTACGCTGTTTACTATGTGCAAACAACTTTCTTATTGTTCCCTCCTGAGCTTTAGTTGGGTCGGTTACCCCTAATATATCTCTGTATAATTTAATAGCATTGTATGCTTCAAGTTCAATAACAGCAACGCTTCCGGAGGTCATATAATCTACAAGATCTGTAAAGAACGGCTTGTTCTTATGTTCAGCGTAGAACTCAGATGCCTGCTCTCTGTTCATATGTAGTAATCGCATATTTATTATATCTAATCCGGCCTTTTCTATAACAGAAATTATCTCTCCAACACATTTTGTCTCAAATGCATCTGGCTTAATTATAGCAAGGGTTCTCTCTTTTTTATGCATTAATTCTGTAAATTAAATTCACTCTACTAACAATCTAAAGTGAATAATGGTTTTATATTTGTAGTTAAAATACAAATAAATTGAAAGAAACATTAACAACACAGATAGACAAATTAAAGATTTGTCTGGAGAAAAAGGATAATATTGTAATTACAGTACACAGAAATCCGGATGGAGATGCTGTAGGTTCATCAATTGGTTTATACAACTATCTTAAAGTCAACCACAGTAATGTTAATATTATTGTACCAAACAGTTATCCAAAAGATTTGCATTTTCTTGATGGCGATGACAATGTTATAAATTTTGATACTCATACGGAGATGTCTGAGAAGATTATTAACAGTGCCGATGTTCTGTTTGTGTTGGATTATAATGATATTACGCGTACAGAGGATATGGCACCTGTGCTTCAGAACAGCAAAGCAGTAAAGGTTCTTATTGATCATCATCCGAATCCGGTTTTAGAAGCCGATATAGAGATATCTGACACAACTGTTAGTTCTACATGTGAGCTTATATATGAGGTTTGCAGCAGATTAGATTATCATGACTCCTTACCTAAGAGTAGTGCTAATGCAATATATCTTGGTATTATGACAGATACCGGCAACTTCAGGCATAACTGTAATAACCCAAGAACCTTTGAGATTGTTGCAAGATTATTAGAGGCTGGTGCCGAAAAGGATATGATAACCGGACAGATATTTGAGAGTTACACAAAAACCCGTTTGGGTTTAATGGGTTATTGCCTAAATGATGGAATGACGGTGTTGGATGATCACAATGCAGCATATATTGTAATTAACAGGGAGGCTATAAATAAATTCAACTTTAAAAAAGGTGATGCTGAGGGATTTGTAAATATTCCGTTATCAATTAACAACGTATATTTTTCTGCTATATTCATTGAGTTTGAGCAATACATTAAGATATCGTTCAGATCGAGAGGACAGTTTGCTGTTAATAAATTCTCTGAGTTATACTTTAACGGAGGAGGGCACAGAAATGCTGCCGGAGGAAAATCAAATAGATCGCTTACTGATACGCTTAACAAATTTATTGAGAAAGTAAAAGAGCATTCGGATGAGATATATTATTAGTCTGTTAATAGTTGTTGTTGCCATATCATGTAAGAGTGGTAATGAGAAACCAACACAAAAGGTTGTAAAACCAACAAAAGAGAACTGGATTGAAGCTAACAGAATAGTTGCTGAAAAAGAGAACGAACTCATAATCAGCTTTATAAAAAGACGAAAGGACTGGAATATGTTAAAAACCGGTCTTGGTGTATATTATGAGGTTTATAAGAAGGGTTCGGGCAGTAAAATACATGTTGGAGAGAAGATTACTTTAAGATATTCGCTTATTCTGCTTGACGGTACTGTTATAAAAGAGAAGAGCGATAGAAACGTTGTTACTGTTGAGGTTGGTGCAGGAGAGATGGTAAGAGGGCTGGATAAAACAGTACTTATTATGAACAGAGGTGATAAAGCCAGAGTTATTATTCCATCGGGTATGGGTTATGGTGCAACAGGGAACAGAAAAGATATTCCACCCAGAGCTGCACTATTTTATGATATTGAGATAGGAATGTAAACATTAAAATTCCTTAAAAAGCCTCTATAATTAAGCTGGATTGGATAAAATTATTACATTTACATCTGACCATATATTGTAAACTTAAATTGCAGTGATTAATGTCTGACAGAAGATTTAATAGCATTCTGATTTTAAAGCCGATGGTATTTATTCTGCTACTAGCAGGTACACTACAATCGTGTATCAGAGATGAGTTTGACACAAAAGGGTTCTCAGAACTACCTTCGGGTATTATGTTTAAACTGCATAAGATTGGAGAGTTTACAGATAAGCCTGAGGCAGGAGATTATGTTAAGATAGATGTCTCTTACTCTGTATTAAACGACTCTGTATTTTACTCCGGAACACGTGAGTTTGCTCTTGGCAGATCTATAAATAATACCGATTTAAACTACTGTATACAACAACTTGCTGAGGGTGACAGTGCTTCATTCATTATTAATACAGATAATCTGTTTACAGAAAAAAATGGTGCACATGCTATAGATTTCTTAAGAGATAAATCTAAAATAAAGATTGATATTGCACTCAGAAGAATTCTTTCTGAGGAGGAGTACAATAATCAGCGAACTGAGTTCCTCAGCTGGATTGATAATCCGGAAACATATGAGACTGAACAGATAGAGGAATATATAAAGCAGAATAAGCTTAAGATGAAAACCTCCGGATCTGGAATGTACTACTGTAAATTAAGAGAAGGTAATGGAAAGAAGCCTGTATCGGGTGATATTCTGTCTCTGAACTATGAGGGTAAAATGATTAACGGAAAATATTTTGACTCAACAAAGAAGAGGCGTGAATATTTTAGCTATAAATATGGTGTACAGTATCAGGTTATAAAGGGATTTGAAGAGGCTGTCAGTAGAATGACCGAAGGTGAGAAGGTTATGATAATATTACCATCGTGGCTTGCTTTTGGTAAAGAGGGTTCAGCTACAGGTATCATTCCTCCTTTTACCTCTGTTATTTATGAACTTGAACTTGTAAAGATTAATAAACAATAAAAGAGTATTACTTAACATTGAGAATGAGATTTGAATATTATATAGTGGTTTTGGTCGTTCTTCTTTTTTCAGCGTGTAATGAAAAAAAGAAGGATTTGCGTGAAACTGATTACACAAACGTAAAGAAGTTTACCGATGGACAAAGCACGCAATACAGAGAATATAACACTGGAGAATTTGTAGGAAGACACAAAAAAGGTGATGGTTTTCCCGGATATCTTGCGGACTCTATGATAATAAGATATACCGGTAGAGTTTTAGATAGTGATAAGACTATATTTATTACAAACGATAAGGATATTGCTGAAGCTAATAATCTTACATATGAAGATAGCCAGTTACAGGATAAGCTTATTCTACCTGCAAATATTGATATGATTAAAGGGCTTAAGAATGGTTTACCAAGGCTATATGAGGGTGATAGTGCTAGTATAGCTATACCTTTTACGTATGCATATGGTGAGTCAGGGACAGGTTTGGTACCTCCATACACCGCCGTAATATTTGATGTAGAGGTTATAAAAACCAGTGGTCCGAAGATTACTGCGGAAAAGAACATTATATCAAACTACCTTAAGAGTCATCCCGAACTTAAAACTAAGGTTACTGAACTTGTATATAAGAACATTGTTAAAGATGGTACCGGAACAGCTATTAAAGCCGCTGATACAGTAAAGTTTGACTATAAAATTACAACACTTGATAATACAATTGTTTTAGAAGCTAAGAATGATTCAATATATGTTGATAATTTATCTTTTGACCAGATTTATGCATTTGATCTGATAATAAATGGTGCAAAAAAAGGTGATTCGATAGATTTTATTGCTCCTTCGTTTCTTAATGTAAGATCAGACAGAACTATATACGAGGACTATATTCCTTTGATATATCACATTAAAATTAATGAAGTTAGAACTAAAAAAAGTAGTTAAGAAATAATTATTATATTACCCGATATTATTTGGGTATTGCTTTTTAATCAACAAAATCACAAAAATATAGACTAATGAAACGACAACTATTATTTTTATTATCAGCAGTTATGTTTCTGGGAGCATGTAAAAAGGATGAGACAGATTACGCTGCAGAAGAACAAAAGAAACTGGATTACTATCTGGCAAGAAACTATCCTGATCTTACACCAGATGCTAATGGATTATATACAATTCCTCTTAAAGAGGGAAATCAAAATGGACTTAAACCTCTTAAGGATGGATATGTATTAGTAGAGTTTACGTCGTCTTTAATCTCGTCTAATAGTGAAAACACTTTTGCAACAACTGATATTACAACAGCACAACTCAATGGTATATATAAAAGTAGTATACACTATGCTCCGGTTATATGGAAAGTTTCAGATCTTATTGAAGGTTTAAAGCTTGGGCTTGATAAGATGAAAGAGGGAGGGGTGTATAAGTTTATTATTCCATCTAAACTTGCTTATGGATCAACTGATAATGGCAATATCAAGAAGTATTCAACGGTAATTATGACAGTAACTCTTAACAAAGTTATAGATAACTTAAGTACATATCAAGAAGATCTAATTAGTAATTATGCTACTAACAATATGACTAATGCTCAGAGTATTGATAATGGCATGTATATATCAATAAAAGGTACTGGAGAAGGCGATAAATATGTTGATGGTAATACTGTATCAACAAACTATAAAGGCTATTTTATGGATGACTTTGTTTTTGATAAGTCTAGCAGTCCTTTAAAGGTTACTATTGGGGAAGGAAAAGTTATTAAGGGGTATGAAGAGGCTCTTAAACATATGAAAAAGGGTCAGACTGCAACTGTAATAATTCCTCATAAAATGGGTTATGGAGAAGATGGTTCCGGCGCTATTCAACCATACGATATTATAATATTTGAAATTACAGCAATATAAGATTTTAAAATACTAATATTAAAAAGCCTTTGAACTTACTCAAAGGCTTTTTTGTTTATCAGTGTATAAAAAAGTGACATGTCACTTATAGCAAAATCTTACTCCTATTGCCAGATTCAGTACATCACCTGCATTTATATGATCATTCTTAATCCATTGTCTCATATATGTTTCAAGAGTTCCTAACTCAAAATATAGCTCAACAGCTTGTCTGAATCTTAAACGTTTATCATCATTTATATCGTATCGTATTTTACTTCCAATAAAAGGGCCTAAATGAATCCGCATATAACTATCGGTATTTTTTGCATAACCCCAGTTTACAGATAGTCCAGCCGTTGGTATAAGAGATATATCACGATAGATTCTAACTTTTTTGTACAGATTAAATGTATTCTTTAAGGCTATCATCTTTATAGATTCCTTACTACCTCCAAAAAACTCATTCTGTAATCCAAACATAAGAGTCATATCATACCATCGTATAAAATTATAGCCAACACCTATTGATATAAATCCTATATTCCCGGCATATTGAACAGCAGTATGATCTGGTATAAAAGCTCTGCGAGGTACTGTAACTTTCTCATTATTCAATATTAAAGTATCTGTTTTTGTAAGATAATTTAAAGAATCTCGCTTTTTACCATTTACCAATGTATATATGGATATCAATAATAGTGTTATAGTAAATATTCTTTTCATTGCCTAAATCTGTTTTATATGTAATATGGAGCTTGCATACGTATATGAAAGTCTCTTCTTATGCTCTGTTTTATTCACTTATTGATATATCAGTACATTATATATCAACCTTCTCTATTTCAAGATCATTCTCTGTTACTGTAACAATCAAATAGCTTCTATCATCACCAGCTTCAGTTACAACATATCGTACATCACCAAGTATATCCTCATATCTTTTATCGTATATATATTCATGCAGGTGTCCATGAAACGAGTATTTTATTCCATTCTCATATAGCATCTGATTAAATATTAGCTCATTACCATATGAGAACTCACTATCCCATGGAGGGATATGCGAAAAAGGTATTACGTGTGTATAGTTATTATCATTTTTTATACTCTCCCTAAACCAGTTAAAATCTGGTTTTGAATTAACCTTATCCCAAATAATATCATCAAACAGAACAAACTTACAGTTATTGTAAACAAATGAAACGTTTGGTTCTCCAAACATCTCCTTAAATATATATGGTCCTGTTGAGAGATATTCATGATTACCTATTACTGTCATTATTGGTTTCTTTAACCTCTTAATTATACCAAGGTACCAGTCAAATTCATGATCGGTTGCTTTTGTTGTAACATCACCAAGATTAATTATAAAATCAAAGTCATCTCTTGCATTTATATGCGACACTATATCATTCAGATCGTCATAGAAGGTATGAGTATCGCCTATAAGAATTATTCTGAATGGTTTAAACACTCCAGCATCTTTAGCCTTTATCCGTTTCAAATTTTTTACATTATGGTTTTTATCACCTTCTTCTACCTTTACCTGATAAGGTGTATAATCAAACATCTCTTTACATGCCGATAAAATAATTATCAGTAATATGCTAAAATAAATTCTCTTCATACTCTTTATATAATACACTTACACATTGTTTAAACAATCCTATTACCACATAAACTACTATGTCATTTATAGTAGAAACTCACACCAATTGCCAAACTCATAATATCTCCTAACTTAACGTAGTCTGTACGTACCCATTCTAGGATATATGCATCAAGGCTACCTGCTTCAACATACAACTCTACATGTCTGGCAAACTCTTTCTTGCCTGATTTCTCAAAATCGTATCGTATTTTTCCACCAATAAAAGGAGCTAAATGCACCCTGTTCTGAAAATAGTATTTGTTCGGGTAGTGCTTAGGCAATTTCCTGAATGTATTGTTTGTAAATCCCCAATTTATTGATATACCAGCTGTTGGTACAAATGATATATTCTTATATATATGAAATGAGTTATAAAGATTAAATGTATTTTTTAGTGCAAGCGTTCTTACAGATTCTTTACTGTTACCAAAAAATTCGTTCTGCAAACCATACATTAACGTCAGCTCATAACTCTTTCCGAAATTATATCCAAGTCCAAGTGAGATAAAACCGATATTTCCTGCAAATTGCAATCTAAAATGATCAGGAATAAATACACGTCGCGGTATTACAACCTTTTCATGATTCATTATAAGTGTATCGCTCTTTGTTAGGTAATTTGTTGTATCACGATCTTTTGCCTCCAATGTTGCATAGAAAACTACAAACATTAGAAGAGATATAAATATTGCTCTCATAATTCTCCCCCTCTAAAAATTCACCTTCTCAATCTGTAAACTATCTTTATGTACTGTAACAATAAGATACCCCCTGTCATTTGCTGCTTCAGTTGTTATATACCTTACATTACCCAAAACACTCTCATATCTTCTTTCATCCATGTACTGATGTGTATGCCCGTGAAAAGAATATTCAACACCGTTCTCATGCAACATATAATTAAATGCCAACTCATTACCATATGAAAACTGCTGATCCCACGGAGGGATATGAGAAAAAGGTATTACATGGGTATAGTTATTATCGTTTGTAAGATTTTCATCAAACCATTCGAAATCAGGATCTGCAACATTTTTTTCCCAAATTATATCATCAAATATTACAAATTTGCAATTGTTATATACAAAGGTGAAATTTGTTGGTCCATACATCTCTTCAAAAACATAGTAACCATTAGATAAATATTCATGATTACCAATGATTGTTATCACAGGTTTCTTCATCCTGTTAATAATATCAGAATACCATTGAAACTCTCTGTTTATTGCGCTTGATGTTATATCTCCCAAATGAATAGCAAAATCAAAGTCATCTCTTGCATTTAGTTTTGATACTATATCCTCAAAATCGTCATAGAAGGTATGTGTATCTCCGAACAGAGCTATTTTAAATGGTTTAAAACTTCCTTGATCTATCTCAGCAATCCTCTTTAAATTACGAGTGGTTTGTCCTTTCTCTGATGATTTAACATTCACCTGATAAGGACTATACTCAAATGCCTCACTACATGCCGTTAAAATAGACAATACAGTAATAAAATATAAAAACTTTTTCATGCTATACGGTTTAAATTACTCTAACGTATCCAGATACAATTTTATACAAAATCAACTCTGATACATTTTTTTAAAACATCAAGTGATAATAATTATCCCTGAAAAGCCGTATTGTGCGTACGAAATGAAAGTTGTTATAAGGCAAAAAAACATCTATTAATCAATACTGTAGAAACACTTATTATTTATTAAAGTTCAATAACAACAAGCATACAAACCGTAGACTATTGTTATATCAATTATACTTTAATATTAGTCAAATGTTTCAATATTGAACAAAATGTATTAAACAGAACATATAGATACATGTACAAAATAGTGACAATTGTGATATATTTTCCGATACTTATCACAAGTTATATTCATTTCAGCCTTTTTATTAATGTATTGAAATAAACATCTTATTAAAGAAAACGGAGCCTTTGGCTCCGTTTATGATATGTATGAATATAAGTATTTATTACTTAGTGTATTGATCTATTATAAGCTTAATTGCACGCTGGCATGCGGGGCAAAATTGATCATGACGCGTAAACATTATACAATTTGCAGCACTACGGTACATTCCTTTTGCTTTATATTGAGCTCCCTCAAATGCACCAACATTATTACTGTATTTCATATTTGATAACAACTCAGTATCCCACTTTCGTTTCTCAATAAAGAACTTTTCCATAACCTTTTCCGGCACTTTAGCCTTACGCATCTCTACACGTTTCTTTTGTACCTCAATACTATGTTTGTCATACTTTTTCTTATCCCATGGAGTTGGTATAGGTGTTCCCGGAGTTACAATATCTTTCCACTTTATAGTTTCGGGATCAGGGTTTGCAGTTACATTAAGTTCCCATGGCTCTTTACTCTCGGTATTCATCTCATATGCAGTTGCAGAGGTATAGTACTCATCGGCAAGGTCAGCAAAGTGATGACCAAACTCATGAACAAACAGATATTCCTGGAAAGCATTATTGACAGCAGCTGTAATATAAAGGTTGTATATACCTCCACCACCGTATATTGAGTCATTCATTAATATTGCGGTAAACTCATATGGTACTGCCGCAGCAGCATCACGTATCTTTTTATTATCGTAACCCAATGCATAACGTTGTGAGTTAAACGCACCATATGTAACTGATAGTGCTGAGCGGGTATGAATGTCCTGATGCGGATGATTTACTCCACTCTGTGGCGAAGGTGTTTCTACCGCACGAATTGAGAATTTATCTTTGTACTTTGCAAATGGCTCTGTACCTAAAAGAACCTCAGCAAAACGTTTTGCATCTTTTCTGAACTTAGGCATATCTTTTTTAGCATAGCCCTCTCCCAATACAACAATATCAACCTGCTTTTCAGGTTTACCATTTACAACTACAGGAAATGTATTGTAATGATCTTTTACCTCTTGTCTGAATGCTCTGTAATGAGTAGGGTTTACTGTATAGCTCCATACTTTATCAAATTTATGCTCAGCATTACGTTTATGAATTGTAAGTATTACAGGTTGCTTTGGCCAGGGAAAACGTACACTCTCATGAAATACACCCCACTCCTTTTTTGCATCTGGTGTTGTTTCCCACTCTCCGTAAATACTCTACTCAAGAGGATTCTCAAGTATTTACGGAGAGTGGGAAACAACACCAGATGCAAAAAAGGAGTGGGGTGTATTTCATGAGAGTGTACGTTTTCC
>DKJY01000108.1 GCA_002454955.1 Bacteroidales bacterium UBA6680 | reverse complement strand
ACTTTCGGATCAATGTGATATTTTTTTGTAGGGTAGGTGATAATACATTGCTGTTAGTATAATATTTTTGGTTGTATATAACCAAAAAAAACCGAACCATAACGATTCGGTTTTTTTGTGTGTAGTGTGTATGTTTTACAACGCGAGAGTTGTGTCTTATTTTACCTTTATACCAAGTTTCTCAAGTAGTTGAGGATCGTCTTTAAGAGCATATTTTGCAATGGTTCTTATCTCGTTGCATATATGTTCGAGTTCAACCAGAGCTTTATTACGCTTTTCGGTTGCATCTTCTGCTTCACCCTTCTCTTTTTGTACAACCGCTCTTAACCTCTTTGCCTCCTCTACATCTTTAATATATATTTCAGGCGTTATATTAAACTGATTGAGATAGGTTACAAGTTCAGGTTCTTTAAGTACGGTTTTGTAGAATTTTAGTATCTCATCAAACATCTTTTCTGCAGGGCTTGTTGGAATGCTTGATGTATTGATGCGCTCTTTTGCACCATCCATATATTTTATCTTAAGCCTCACAAAATCTAGTGTTTTGCGATAGTCAAAATTACATATCTCAGCCTGTTTGTTGTAAGAACTATAAGCAGAACGTTTATCTTGCTGTTCTGAATGCTGTTTCTCTATAAGAGTCTCCAGGTAGCTGAATTTAGTCTTACAATTGTTAATATAAAGATCTGTAGTTCCAAATCCTTTTAGATGTGTTAACAGAGGTTCGTTTCCTATATTCTCTATCAGTTTTCTTATAACGGCTGCTCTTTCCGGAATATTTGTATACATGTCATAAATGTTTAGTTATTATTTATTTATATCTAAATTATGAATAAAAAAATATAAAGTCAATAATATTTTGAAATTTTTTTAAATAAATTTTACCGTTCAGTATAAGTGTTTTTTGTTATTGTAATGTGCTTTATCATGTTGTTATTATGATTTGTAATTATTTAAGTTAATGTATGAGTCTGAAATACATTTCTTTATATAGAAAAGTGATTTCAGGATTGAAGAATATAATTTATAAAACAGGAAGAAGAGATTTTTTTCAAAAAAATTCAATTATTCAAGTTGAAATATTAATTTTTTCATCAAAAAGTATAATTCCGGAGGTAAAAATATCAATTCAGGCTCAATAAAATGGAGTTAAAATTTGTAAAAAGTAATTTAGGTGGGCTTAATCTGCAATTGAGATAAATTTTACGACAATTAAAATTTAAAGAAGAGCATTTCTGTAACCAAAAAGCGTTATTCTTTTAAAAGAAAGGGCTCTTAGTTGACTTAAAAGAGGATTTAATATTAGTTGTAATGCAGATTTTTTTCAGGGAAGCTGGGTGAAAGTTTCAGATTTGTAGTTAATAGTTTATAAGCAATATTTCTGTTTATGTAAACCTTTACAAGTAAATATGTTTTCCTGTTTCTTTTTTACTTGGTTGTAATTACTATTTGTTTTATATATATTGCGCAAGTCAAATAACATTGATCCAGTCGCGTTTTAGTCTCAAGATAATTTTTATACATAATGATTATACTTGCTTTGCTATATATGTAGTAAATATGTGAGTATAGTGTGATTTATAAAAAGTTAGTTATGAGAAAGTTTATAGATTTAGTTGTTTTTCTGAGATTAACACAGTTGTTGTTAGAGACTAAGCGTATTACATGTTATTTAGAAACATATATTAGTCTAAGTTACTCTAAAACATAATATATCGTTGTGTTTACCAGGTGTTTATAATGTGAACTATTGTTATTATTACAAGATAGTAGTATTACCATTACATTAAGGATATAGTAATGGCAACATTACTTATATTTTTGATCTTTATAATTAGCTCTTGTTAAAAAGATGGTAACCTGAGTGTAGTATATATAATAATAGGAAAATGTGAATGCCTTTAGGACGAATCTGTGCTGAATTTTTGGAAACCTGATGAGTAGACTTCTTAGTAAAAATTGATTAGGAAAATTTGATTTTGTAAGACATAAGTTGATAAAGAAACTTTAGGAATAGCTTAGTATTAATAAAAAATGTAAAAAAACATGTATTGTAAAAAAATTCTATTAGTTGTATTTAGTATTCTAACATTTATTAATCTGTCAAGTGCAGCAGAGCGTGTGGTTTCATTTCAGGTATTAGGAAAAAGGTATGAATTGATTCGTGAAACCAAGACATGGAAGCAAGCAGCTGAAATTGCACGAGCTAAGGGAGCTCATCTGGCTAAAATTAATAGCGTTCAAGAGCAAAATGGAGTTTGGCAAAAGCTGCGTGCACTTGGCGCAATGGCTAAATCAAATATTGCAACAGACGGAGGTGGAGCTTATTATGTTTGGTTAGGTGGTAATGATATTAAATCTGAAGGAGATTGGATTTGGGATGGTGATGATTTGAATGGAGGAATAAAATTCTGGAACGGAAATGGATATGGTCGTAGAGTAGGTGATCAATACTCTAATTGGGGTAGTAGTGCTCATGGTAAGGAGCCTGATAATTACTTAGGTAATCAGGATGGAGTTGCTATAGCCTTAACTAATTGGCCATTAGGAAATGCTGGTCAGTGGAACGATGTAAGTACTACAAATAAGTTTTATTTCTTAATTGAATATGGTAACGATGTTTACGAGTATGACTTTGAAATACCTTTTATTTTAAAGGGTTGGAAAACACAACAAGTGGGAGGAAACAGACCATTTAAATGGAGAATAAAACAAGAAAGTGATGCAAAGTTTGGTGAATTTCATGTAGAGTGCTTGAGTCCAAAAGCAAATGATTGGCTTATTACTGAGAGAATAAAGCTTAAAAAAGGTAAGTATGAAATTATGTTTTGGGTTAGTAAAGCTGGGTATAAGCCAAAATTAAGTGTTGGAGTTGGAACAGAACAAAATTACCAAAGACTTACTGTTATTAAAGAAAAAGAAATAACAAACCAATCCTATCAATTAATAAAATGTAACTATATATCTACTACTGAACAATCTGTTTATATTGGAATACATACATTATGTGCTAGAAATTCAGCAATGTATGTAGATTACTTTAGATTGAGAAAGATTGAAAATATAGCTCCTGTTGCTCATGCAGGAATTAATACTGAAGTATCGGTTGGTGAAAGAGTTGAATTAGATGGAAGTGCTTCTAGTGATCCTGATGGTGATAAGATTACTTATAATTGGCAAGCTCCTGCTGGCATAAGATTAACAAATGCAGATAAGGTAAAAGCATCTTTTATTGCACCAAATGTAACTGTAAATAAAAGCTATAATTTTACACTCACAGTGAGTGATGGTTTGTTAAGTCATACCAAAAGTGTACAGGTTATAGTAAAGCCTTCTGTTAAGAGAAACCAATCAATAACTTTTACAGAAATCCAGAATAAAACGTTTGGAGATTCTGATTTTAATATTCAGGCAACGGCAAGTTCAGGATTACCGATTCAGTTTACTATTCAGGGGCCTGCTACACTTACTGGTAATAGAGTACATATAACTGGTGCAGGTAATGTAACCATTACAGCCAAACAGAGAGGTAATATAAGCTATAATGCGGCGGCTAATGTTTCTCAAAGTTTTACTATTAGAAAGTCAAATCAGGTTATTAACTTATCTGCAATAACGAATAAAACGTTTGGAGATTCTGATTTTAATATTCAGGCAACGGCAAGTTCAGGATTACCGGTTCAGTTTACTATTCAGGGATCTGCTACACTTACTGGTAATAGAGTACATATAACTGGTGCAGGTAATGTAACCATTACAGCCAAACAGAGAGGTAATATAAACTATAAAGCGGCGGCTAATGTTTCTCAAAGTTTTACTATTAGAAAGTCAAATCAGCTTATAAGCTTACCTGCAATAACGGATAAAACGTTTGGAGATTCTGATTTTAATATTCGGGCAACAGCAAGTTCAGGATTGCCAGTACAATTTACAGTTGAAGGTCCAGCTACACTTAATGGTAATAAGATACATATAACCGGAGTTGGTAATGTAAAAGTTATTGTA
>DKJY01000115.1:42934-83482 GCA_002454955.1 Bacteroidales bacterium UBA6680 | reverse complement strand
ATGCTTCGTTTCATCTGTCTATAATTTGTTTTTCATTTACCAGATGAAACTCGCATTATAGTTATTCTCGTGTGTGAGAAAATCCTTTGCTTATGTTTCGTTTCATCTGTCTGTAATTTTTATTTAAATAAATATGCCATAATAAACTATTCTCTTTTTATAGAGATAATAGTAAAGGCAGTTAAATTAAATGTGTTTATACTAAACAACCAGATGTGTATATGGTTTACTACTCTTTGTAAAGTAAAACTGTTGCCATTGCCGCAATACCCTCTTCGGCACCCACAGCACCCAGTTTTTCTGTTGTAGTAGCTTTTACAGAAATGAGATCGGTTTCCAGATCCATTACAAAAGCTAAAGTCTTTTGCATTTCAGGTATCAGATCTTTAACTTTAGGCTTCTCAAGACATATAGTACTATCAATATTACATATTCTAAAACCTTTATTATTAATAAGCTTTTTTGTTTTCTTAAGAAGTATTTTTGAATCAATACCTTTTAATGACGGGTCATTATCTGGAAAATGATACCCTATATCTCTCATGTTTGCAGCTCCTAACAGAGCATCGCATATTGCATGTATCAACACATCGCCATCGGAGTGACCTACGCTACCTTTATAATGTGGTACCATTATCCCTCCAATCCATAACTCATTGTTCTCCTCTAATCTGTGAACGTCATAACCGTAACCAATTCTAAGATTCATAAGAAATTCTTTTTATAGTATATGCATTATACAAAAAAATACCCACTTTATAGCGGGTATTTCTTTAATATTTAATAAAATATATTGTCTACTTAAAGTTAAAGCTTAATGAGAATCTTACTGTATTTGCAAGTGGGTTGTTCTTTCCGGCTGTTGGAATAAGGTATGCAACATCAAGAGTAAGAACATTATATGTTAAACCTCCACCTACTGAAAAATACTTTCTGTTACCTTTATCTTTATGCTCGTTAAAGTAACCAAATCTAAGTGCAAATATTTGCGAGTACATATATTCAGCACCAAATGAGTAAGTAAGCTCATTCATCTTCTCACTGAATCCTCCCGGAGCATCCCATAGCGAATTAAATACACCACTAACAACAGAAAGGTCGTCCTTATTATCTGTTACTGCTGTTCCCTGAGCATTAATTGTGGTCTCAGGTGTTGGTACCAAAAGCTTGTTAACATCAATTGCAAGACTAATCTCATTATAATCGTCAATCTTTGTTCCTATAAGACCACCGATTCTTAAGTTTGCCGGAAGGAAATCTTTCTTATTCTCTGTATATGATATCTTATTACCAAGATTAGAGATGTTAAGACCAAGACCATAGAACAAATCGGTATTACTTATTGACCCCTCATCCTGATAATATATACCAAGATCAGCAGCAAATGCATTACCTGCTTTTGCTCCCTCTGCATAACTACCAGTTAGGTTAGAGTATATATACTTAAAACCAACTGATCCGGATACCTTACCACCAAGTTTTTGTACATATCCTAAACTAAGTGCAAATTCGTTTGGAGTAAAACTAAATCCCTGATCTTGTGCACTACTTCTGAAAACAACATTACCCAGAGTAAAATATTTTAACGAACCATATACCGATTGGTTCTCTGAGAATTTAGCAAAACCACTCAGATACCCAATATACATGTCCTCAATTCCTAATGACTTTAACCATGGAGTAAACGAAACTGATAGTCCATAATTATTTTCCATAAATGCTAATTTAGATGCATTCCAGTGTGTTGCATTTGCATCAGGTCTTGTTGCTGCTCCAACATCACCCATACCTGCGCTTCTTGCATCAGGGGCAATAGTTAAGAATGGAACTGCGGCACTTATCATATTTGTTTTATCTTCCCTTCCGTTTAACTGTCCCGGGTCAATCTGCCCAAAAATACTTTGGCCGGCCAGCGTAGCTAGCAGGATCCCTGCAAATAATACTAATTTTTTCATGTGTGATACTTTGTCATAAATGTATATACAATATACGTAACTTTATTTTAGAATTACTAATTTTTCAATTTTTTCAATAGCCTTATCTGAATTAGAACGTAATTTTAGCTTATATATGTATACGCCCCTACCAATTTTATTTCCAAAATCATCTAAACCATCCCACTCTATAGGTTCAGAACGGAACGAATCTGTTACAAATTCAGCCGTTAATGTCTTTACAAGTTTACCAGAAACGGTAAATATCTGAATAACTGCCTCAAGGTAAGTATTAGGACGATTATGGTTAAAATAGAATGTTGTACTCTCTGTAAATGGATTAGGATAGTTAAGCAGATGCTGTATTGCAAGTTCTTCGCTATTGGCAACAACAAACTCTATCTCTGCCTCATTAGAGTTATTAACAATATCCCATGCTTTAACCCTTATTGTGTGTGTACCATTCTCTAATTTCTCAAGATAGTATTCTGCACGTCCCGATTTATATGTGTTGCTGTTACTATTATAAAACTGATTAAGGTTTATCTTTTTACTATCGTCATTATCTATAGTTGCTGTAATGTCGTGCCCAACAGAATTATTCATTGTATTAATTCCGCTCTCATCTTTTAACTCAACAATAAGCTTAGGTGAGTCATTTGTCATACCACCTTCAACGAACTCTGAGTTATTCATAAACAACTCAATTGTTGGTCCGTATGAATCTGTAATTTTGTTGTTTCCGGTCCCTCCAACAATAATGCTCTTATAACCAGATGCCGATGTGCTATTATTGCAGGCAAATACAGTTATTTTACCTGGTCCGTATTTGTATGATATATCTTTAGGAACAATAAAATCTATTGTGAATATCCCTTTTGAAGCTGACGCTTTTCCCTGAAATATAATATTCTTCCACGATTCAAATTCAAAAGGAGTACCACCCTTATTTGCTAATGTTCTCTCTTTTGTCTCTTTGTCGTAAACAGTACACCATACATCACCCGAGAAATCAGACATTAAACCACTACCATTTCTAATAGACCCTTTTACTGTTATTTTGTCAAAAGCTTTTAATGTATCCGCTTTAAATGAACCATTTTTTGTAACCTTATCTATAGTTATATCATTCTCAGGCAAAGCCAAACGTAATAAAGGATCACCAAGCAGAGAGAAATTTCTCTTGTTATCATCATTTGGCATTGCAATCTTTGTCTGCTTTATTACATCTCCCATTCGTATGTACTTACCATCGGCTCCTCTGTTCTTAAAATTGTTATAGAAATTTTTATTAAGAGTGAAGTTTGGTCCGGCATACACAATACGAGTGGTACTAAACAGTGCAATTCCTCCAAAATCTTTCTTTAACAATATGTATTCACCTGCCGATGTGTAATTATTATCCCATTTAGAGAAACTACATGTTGCAGTAACAAATACCGGAAGGTTTTTATTATCCCAGCTATCAATCTCTTGACGTGTAATTACATATTCGTGTGCAAGCTGACTAGGACTACCATGTCCAGAGTAGTTCATTATAAGTGATCCTTGTTTAACGGCATTATTTATTGCTTTATTAACATCAGGATATAGCTCTACATCTTTTTTCTCCATTACATAACTATCAAGATATATCTTGTCTGTTGTAATATCTGGTTGATTTGTATTTACCTGATTACTTAACTTTTCCGCATCGGTTACGTGTGTGTTATTGTCACCATCGTCACCTATAAATGTTATTCTGTTTTGCCATATACCACAATCCTTATTATCGTAATATCTTACAATCTTATTATATACAATATCAGCCCCTGCACTTGTCCTAACAGGTATACGACCAATACCAATATCAATTAATCCTTTGCCTTCACCTTCGCCCTCGTCTAATAATCCAAAAAAATCATCGCTCACATATGATCCGGTTTCAACTAACGACTCTTCTGATTGATAACATAGTAAAAGATCATTTTTTGTTATCCAACCGGGTGAATTATTATATGTGCCATCTCCTAAAAACAGCAGGTACTTGAGGTTACTTCCGGGTTGATTATACATATGACCTAAGAAGTTTCTTATAGCACAAACATCTGGAGATCCTGATGAATACTCATTGTATATTGGCTCTGTTGTAAATATCTTATATGAGATATTGTCTTTGTTTTTATGAAACTCAGCAAGTTTCATGGCCTGACTATATAAAGTATTTGTAGTAATAATAATAAGTTCAGCAGAACTATCGGCATGTAGGTTCTGGTTGGCAACATCACCAATAAACAGTGGATCTGATGCGTCAGATATATTAAAAGCAATATAACTCCTTATAGTGTTAGAGTTGTCTGTAAACGAAACCGATGACGATCCGTTTGTAAGCAGCATCTCCTGAGTACTATTGATATCAGTTATATCCCATATCTTAATATCAGATGAGCTTGTAGAAACTGCATATCTTGTAATATTACCAGCTCCTGCTACACTTGGATCTGTAAATTCAATTGGAGTTCCTGTGTAGGATATCTTACACCATCGGTTTATATCAATATAATCTAGCCAACCAATTGACGAAGGAAAGGGTTTGTTATATGTAACATTAACAGATACTTTATCTCCGGGTTGATTAAAAGCAAACATCGTTTTTCGCTCAACTCCTTTTTCGTAATTGCTGAAATCTGTTTTTCTAATTGTCAGATTTTTTGAGGTTCCGTTTATTGTAATGGTATATGATGACGATGCTTTTGATTGAGTCATTGCAGTAATGTTTGCAACTGAATTTTCACCTGCAATACTATTCGGAAATGAGAAATCAAAAGTTCTTGATGTTTGAATATCAAATTTTTCGCCATACCATGATCGCCCTGACATTAGGAGGTTTGTATCCTGTACCTCATGTGATATATACCAGAGGTGTTTATCGCTGTTTTTGTTAGCACTACCTGGCGATGTTTTTTGTGTAATTGTTTTTGCTGAACCAAATTTGTCAGTAATAAAATAATATGATCTGTTCGAATAGTGATGTTTAATCTTCTTGAAGATATTATCTGTAATATCGTATTCCCAGTGCTGTGGTCCGGTGGCATAGAAATATATAAAATCGCCACTGTTAAATATATTATCTGTGCCCTTATAAAAATTTATAGGTATCTCATCCAGATCGCTTTTTACATTAGTTGAATAGTAAAAAGATAACTGTTTTCCTCCACTACCATATAGCGATACTTTTGACGGATCAGAGAACCCAAGCTCTAATAATTTATCGTAACTTATCTTATAAATACCATTATTACTGACAGCTATTTTGTACCACTTTCCGGAAGCCAAAACAGAGTTGGTAATGGCTACTGAACGTTTAGCGTAGCTTATAGATGGAGAGATATTAATCCTGAATGCATCAAGTTTTTCAATCCCGGCATTACCTCTTCTTACCGGATTAATCTTTATCTGTAAGATATTTTGATTGTTACTACGACTTATAGTGTATTCAAAGTTGAAATCGCGATTAGTATTGTTGTTTATATCCGAATTAAAAGTGCTTAATGACGATGTTTTTTCAATAACTAAGTTTATTTTTGCTTTACTGATATTTCCTATTGGAATAGCTTCATAGTAATAGGGTATGCCTGTTTTTTTGTTTATAACATAACTATTACTAAATTTAGGTATATCATTTTTGTCAGACTCATACCAATTTATGGTGCGTACAATATCTTGTGCAAATGTTGAGTTGTATATTATTAATACTATTATTGTAAAAAAATATATTTTTAGCCTGTGCATCGTTTGTCAGTTTGTTTTACCTACAAAATAAACAACATTTGGTGAAATATTATTGTAATTAAATCAATAATGAATAATTATCTGGGGAGAAAGGAATGAAGTTTGGTTGTGTAAAGTGTATTTTGATGTCTGTTTTTATGCTTGTATTAATGTCTGAAGTATTTTCTCAGGATTATATCTCATCACATATTGCAACAAACAGATTGTTTATTAGCCCATCGTTGGTAGGAGGACTTAATCAGCCTGTTATATCAGTTGGTTACAGAAATGAGTACACATCTCTTGGTAGTGCATTTGCAACGTATTATGCAAGTTATGAGGATAATATACCTGCTCTTAAATCAGGTATAGGAGTGTCTGTTATTCGCGATCAGCAAGGGAGTGCAGGATTATCTTATAGTGCTTTTAATGTGCTCTATTCTTATAACTTAACTGATAAAAGACATATTGATATATCATTTGGACTTAAAGTAGGGGCGCTGTTAAAAACTGTAAACTCAAATAATTTGGTGTTTCCAGATCAGGTTAACGGAAGTCAAACAAACGAATTTATCAATAAAAATAAACTAAATGGCGATATAGGTGTTGGTATATCTGGACGATATAGACGATTGATGTGGGGTGTATCCGGAGATCATCTTAATCAACCATCGTTTGGATTGAGCAAATATAATAAGGTAAAAATTAAGGTTACCGGATATCTGGCAACAAACATTTCATTTCAGACGGGGGTGTATAACAGAAAGCGATTACACTACATAATTACCCCGTTTATATCGGTTACAAGTCAGGATGGGTATAACACTATGTTATATGGAGTAGGATATAAAAGAAGCTTATATTATGTGGGGCTGTTTGTGAGAAATGACTTTGCTTTTGAATGGGTAAATGTTGTAGGTGTTGCAAAACTTTTTTACAAAAAAATGGCATTTGCATATAGCTATGATTTTGGACTTAAGAGCAATGGTGGCATTAATCTCGGGGGAAGTCATGAGTTTGGTGTTCAATATCTTTTTGGGGGAAGAGAATCTCATAGAAAGAATAGGGCAATAAAGTGTCCAAGATTTTAGTTATTATTGCAAAAGTTATATATTTGAACAATTGTTCTAAGGTGTGATATTTAATTTTAAACAAGATATGAATAGAGCTAAGTTTATTCCATTTATTTTGGTTGTGGCGTTAATCCTGTCTGCTTGTGGATCAAGTGGCTCGTCTCTTGATAGCGATGTATCTAGCAAGACGGGGTGGAATTTTAATGATCCCGATATGGGTAATTATAAAGTGAAATCTGATTATGAACAGGAAACTGGTCCTGGACTTATAATGATTGAAGGTGGTACATTTGTAATGGGGCGTACCTCTGATGATGTTCTATACAAATGGAACAACACACCTAGACGAGTTACTGTTGAAACGTTCTATATGGACGAGATGGAGGTTAGTAATAATGAATACAGATATTACCTTCACTGGCTTAAAACTGTGTACCCGGAGTTAAAAGATGTTTATACAAACGCTTTACCTGATACATTAGTTTGGAGAGAGAACAGACTGTCATATAATGACCCTTATGTAGAGGATTATCTTCGTCACCCATCATACAACACATATCCTGTTGTTGGTGTATCGTGGCTACAAGCAAATGACTACTGTGAATGGAGAACAGACAGAGTTAACGAGCTTATTCTGGTTCAGAACGGATTCTTGCCAGATACAATTATAGGAAAAACAGATTTTAGTACTTCGGCATATCTTGCTGGTAAGTTTGAGATTCCTACTCAAACAAAATCAGATACAGAGTCGCAGGAGGAAGCAGAAACATATGATAGGGTAACCATGGAGGATGGATTTATTCTTCCACGTTACCGTCTTCCGACCGAGGCAGAGTGGGAATATGCTGCAAGAGGTATTAGCTCGCCAGACGGACAAGAGATAATTACTGGTAACAGAATTTATCCTTGGGACGGACATAATGTTAGATATGCAGATCCTAAAACACGCGGATTAATGCAGGCTAACTTTAAAAGAGCAAAAGGAGATATGATGGGTGTTGCAGGTAGCCTTAATGATGGTGGTAGTATTACCCTTCCTGTAGATTCATATGCTCCAAACGATTTTGGTCTTTACAACATGGCCGGAAATGTTAACGAGTGGGTTCGTGACGTATATCGTGTTTTATCGCCTGCTGATGTTGACGATTTCAGACCGTATCGTGGTAATAAATTTATTACACCAAAAGATCCTAAGTCTAAGCTTACATTTAATTACATTGAGAGACTTAAAGGTAATGGCTTAGATACTTCGTTGTTTGTTGTTGAAGATTACAGAAACTTCAGAGATGGTGATAAACTTACAAATATTGATGTTAATGAAGAGACATCAACTAAGAGTATGTATAAACCGGGAACAACAAATGTAAGTGATATTACACGTGTTTATAAAGGAGGATCGTGGAAGGATAGAGCATACTGGTTACAGCCGGGAACCCGAAGATTCCTTGATGAGAATAAATCAACCAATGATATAGGTTTCCGTTGTGCAATGAACAGAGTGGGAAGCCCAAAAGGATATAGACTGTAGATACAATATTTTGATTATATTTAATGGCTGTCTGTTCTTTAACTGACAGCCATTTTTGTATATAAAATAACTTTATGTTGATAGAAGAGCTTTATAAAATATTTGTAAGTACCAATGGTGTTACTACAGATACGCGTAACATTGTTAAAAACGGTATGTTCTTTGCCCTTAAAGGAGCAAATTTTGATGGCAATATGTATGTTGATAAAGCCTTTGAAGCAGGAGCAGCATACGCTGTAGTTGATAACCCAAAGGCAGTAATTAACAATAAAACTATTCTTGTTGATAATACACTATCTGCTCTTCAGAAATTGGCAACATATCACAGACAAACACTTGGCATACCTGTTGTATCAATTACCGGAACAAATGGCAAAACAACAACAAAAGAGCTTGTGAGAGAGGTATTGTCTAAGAAATACGTGGTTGCAGCAACAAAAGGGAATCTCAACAACCATATAGGTGTACCCCTTACAATACTTGAATTTACAGCTAATACAGAGATAGGTATTGTTGAGATGGGAGCAAACCATATTGGTGAGATAGCTGAATTATGTAATATAGGCAAACCTGATTACGGGCTTATAACCAATATTGGAACAGCTCATATAGAGGGATTTGGATCATATAAGGGGGTTGTAAAGGCAAAAACAGAGATGTATAAGTATATTGGAGAAGCCAATGGAAAGGTGTTTGTGAATAATTCAGATAATGTTCTGATGGAGTATTCTGACAAATATAATCTTAGCAAGGTGATGTATCCGGAGTGTTTTGCAACCTCATCTGAAAGTGGTATTCTGTTATCGGTAAACTGGAATAGATATACACTATCAACAAATCTTGTTGGTGCGTATAATACAGATAATATAAGAGCGGCAATTGCCGTGGGAACTGAGTTCGGAGTACCTGTTGCTGACATTATATCTGCAATAGAGGACTATATGCCTAACAATAACAGATCTCAGATGTTAATAAAAGGTGATAAAAAGATTGTTATTGATGCCTATAATGCAAACCCTTCTAGTATGAAGGTGGCTATTGATAATATAGAGCAGATGAACGCCGATAACAAGATACTTATACTAGGCGATATGCTTGAACTTGGAGAGGTGTCAGATGATGAGCATAAGAGAATAGCAGAAAGAACAGATAGTTCTGCATTTGCAAAGGTATATCTTGTAGGAGAGGAGTTTAAAAAATGTGCAGCAGGATATCTACAGAACGGAAAGCTTGAATTTTTTGATAATGTTGATATGCTGGCTGATTCAGATACTTTTGTATTACCTGATAGTTGTACTGTTCTTATAAAAGGATCAAGAGGAATTAAGCTTGAGAAGATATTAGATAAAATAGATTAATTAAAGTAATATGGATAACAGAATAATGGATCCAATAGTTGGTAAGCTAATGGGTTTGAGATATAAATCTCATCCATGGCATGGTGTGTCACTGGGTGATAATGCACCAGAGATTGTAACAAGTTTTATTGAGATGGTACCTACAGATACTGTTAAGTATGAAGTTGATAAAACAACTGGATACCTTAAACTTGATCGTCCGCAAAAATACTCAAATGTTGTACCTGCTTTGTATGGTTTCTTACCGCAAACATATTCTGGCGATCTTGTAGCTCAATACTGTCAGGAAAAAACAGGCAAAGATGGAGTAAAAGGAGATGGCGATCCAATTGATATATGTATCTTAACAGAGAAAGCTATAACGCACGGAGATATTCTTGTTCAGGCTCGCCCTATTGGTGGATTTAGAATGATTGATGGAAACGAAGCCGATGATAAGATTATTGCAGTATTAGATAATGATGCTGTATATGGCGATTATAAGGATATTTCAGACTGTCCGGATCTTGTTATTGATCGTCTTAAGCACTATTTTCTTACCTATAAAGATTTACCGGGAAACAAGGCAAACTGTGAGATAACTCACATATATGGTATTGATGAGGCTTATGAGGTTATAAAACGTTCGTTTGAAGATTATAAGTCTCGATTTTTTAACCTTGAGAATATGCTATCTATATAATAGTAAAAAATGCTTCCGGTACTTTCCGGGAGCATTTTTTTTGCCTTATTCTAAAGAAAACAATAATAAAAGCTCTTAGGAGTACTGTAAAACAACTTAGGAGCATACAAAAATTCTGAAGAGATGTTATTTGTACTTAAGGAGTATTGAAAAGGCACAGAGGAGACTGTTTTTATAGTTGAGGGAGGTCAGTGTTGAGTAATATAAATTACAGAAATATATACCCTGTATATACAAAAAAAGCTACCCATAAACTGAGTAGCTTTCTGTGGGCAATACTGGATTCGAACCAGTGACCCCCTGCTTGTAAGGCAGGTGCTCTGAACCAACTGAGCTAATTGCCCGGAATGTGTTTAATTCCGAAAATTAGGATATTTCGATGGTGGGCGATACTGGATTCGAACCAGTGACCCCCTGCTTGTAAGGCAGGTGCTCTGAACCAACTGAGCTAATCGCCCGGAATGTGTTTAATTCCGAAAATTAAGATGTTTCGGTAGTGGGCAATACTGGATTCGAACCAGTGACCCCCTGCTTGTAAGGCAGGTGCTCTGAACCAACTGAGCTAATCGCCCCTAAACATCGTTTTAAAAACGTTAAATGAACATGCCTTTTTTCTTAAAGGCGATGCAAATGTATACCTCTTTTTTTGATATCCAAAATATTTAGAGCTATTTTTTTAGTCATTATACAATCTCCGCGACAACAAAAGTGCTTCCTCCAATGAAAATCAAATCATTAGCAGATGCATTTTTTTTCGCCTCAAAAACGGCCTTTTCAACACTTTCATATGTGTTGCCATTAAGACCACAAAGCATGGCTGTTTTCTTAAGCTCTTTTTCGCACAAAGCCCTTGGAATACTTGCCTTGGTAAAATAGTATACAGCATCTTTAGGAAGTAGCTTCAGTACTTTTTCAATACTCTTGTCGTTAACCATACCTATAACCATGTGTAGTTTGTTATAACTGTATTTATTAAGCTGATTAATAATATATGTTACCCCTTCTGTATTGTGTCCTGTATCGCATATAGTAAGTGGTTCCTGATCAAGAATCTGCCATCTGCCTTTAAGTCCGGTATTAGCAGTTACATTTGCTAACCCATCTCTTATCTGCTCTTCAGATATATTATACCCCTTATTAATAAGAGTATCTGTTGCCGATAATACGGTTATTATATTCTTCTGCTGATATTCACCCTTTAAATCAAGTTTAAGATCCTCAATAATAGTTTCGTTATCCTTAGTTATATCAAGAGTCTGATGATTTATATCAATCTCTTTATGTATAGCCTTATAACACTTGTCTGCAAACTGTAGTTTTGTTCCAACATTTTCTGCTGTCTCCTCAAATACTGGTGCCGACTCCTTATTCCACTCTCCTATAATAACCGGAATATCGCTCTTAATAATACCAGCCTTCTCTTTTGCTACAAGAGCAATGGTATCTCCCAGAAACTGAGTGTGATCTAATCCTATATTTGTAATAATTGATAGCTCAGGGGTAACAATATTTGTTGAATCCAGTCTGCCACCCATACCCGTCTCTATAACTGCAATATCAACCTCTTCATTAGCAAAGAAGTCAAAGGCCATAGCAACAGTCATCTCAAAAAATGATGGTTTTATCTTACTGAAGACTTCAGAGTGCTTATCAACAAAGTTTATCACATTATCCTCGCTTATCATCTCGCCATCTACCCTTATTCTCTCTCTAAAATCTGCAAGGTGAGGCGAGGTGTAAAGCCCGGTTTTATATCCGGCACGTTGCAGAACTGAAGCCAACATGTGCGAAACAGATCCTTTGCCATTTGTTCCGGCAATATGAATTGTTTTAAATGTTCGGTGCGGATAACCAAAATATCTGTCTAATTCATGAGTATTGTCAAGGTTAGCTTTATATGCAGCTTTACCTTGTCTCTGATACATTGGTAATTGACTAAACAGGTAATCTAATGTCTCGCTATAGCTTCTCATATTTATTAATTCTTATTTTAATGGATTGTATCGATTACTACTATCTGGTTAAATGGCTGTGGGTACTTGTTTAAAGTACCATAATATTTATACCCGATACTACATCAATACATTTAATTATTCACCTGTGAGAGAAGCATATCATATATGTCTGTCTCATGGCAGGTATTTTGTCGCAAAATTAATATAATCCTAATCAGGTTTGCATTTTAGAATAACTATAATTGATGTAAAATGAAAAAACCAAGATAAAAATTGCGCTGTACGTTATAAATTGAGTAACTTATAAGTGAATAACCAAATAAAGAGATTGTTGTAATTTTATTCAGATCTCTTATACCAATTGAGAAACCAATAAAGAGATTACTATGGCTGATAACACTAAAAAAACCTTTGTATTAGACACAAATGTTATTCTGCACGATTATAACTGTATTAATAATTTTGAGGATAACGATGTTGTAATACCAATAGTTGTTCTGGAAGAGCTTGATATGTTTAAAAAGGGTAATGAACTTATTAATCTTCATGCAAGAGAGTTTGCCCGTATGCTCGATAAACTTAGTGGAAACTCTCTATTCAACGGAGGAATAAAAATAGGAGAGGGAGCTGGTTTTTTAAAGATTGAGATAAATACTGATTTCTCAGAAAGAATGAACTCTGCATTTCCAACACATACGCCTGATCACAGAATATTGTCGGTTGCAGAGAAACTACATTTTGATAAAAAGGTGCCAAACGTAGTTCTTATTACCAAGGATATTAATCTCAGAATGAAAGCCAAAGCGGTTGGTGTAATGTCACAAGATTACATGAACGATAATGTTAAAGATATTGAGACATTAACACGTGATGTAAATGAGATAACTAATGTTCCGGACGATGTAATAAATGAACTATACAGATCGCCTGATGGAATTGAGTGTAGTAAGCTGGGTGTTAAATATGAGTATAACGATTTTGCAATACTTAAAGGAACAAACTCCTCGGCACTTAGCTATATAAACTCTGACCAGAAGAGATGCTTTAGAGTTGAGAAACATCATGCATATGGTATTGAGCCACGTAATGCAGAGCAGACATTTACATTGAGTGCACTTCTGAATAGTGATATACAACTTGTAGCTATTACAGGTAAGGCGGGTACCGGAAAAACACTATTGGCTCTTGCTGCTGCACTTCAGCAAGAGGAGCAGTTCTCTAAGATATATCTGGCACGCCCTATTGTTCCACTATCAAATAAAGATATTGGTTTCTTACCTGGCGATGTTAACGATAAGATAGCTCCGTATACTCAGCCACTGTTTGATAATCTTTCTGTAATAAAACATAAGTTCAGACAACATTCAAAGGAGTATATTCGTATAGAGGAACTTATAAAAGAGGAGAAGCTTGTAATTGCTCCGCTTGCCTATATTCGCGGAAGAAGTTTATCAGAAACATTCTTTATAATTGATGAGGCGCAGAATCTCACACCACATGAGATAAAGACAATAATTACACGTGCAGGCGAAGGGACAAAGGTTGTTTTTACCGGAGATATTCATCAGATAGATTCTCCTTATCTGGATATAAAATCGAATGGTTTATCTTATCTTACCGACAAAATGAAAGGACAGAAGTTATTTGCTCATGTTAATCTTGTAAAAGGTGAACGAAGCGAATTGGCTGAACTTGCAAGTAATTTATTGTAACAAAATATGAGTAAGAGATTAATTCTGGGGCGTCATGGCGATGCCCCTTTTGGTGTGGCTGAGATAAGAGATATTGACCGTACGCTCAGCGAGAGAGGTATTCTGGAAAATATTGATATGTCGGAATATCTTAAGGATAACAATATTGTACCTGATTTAATACTTTGCAGCCATGCAAGTCGTGCATTGCATACAGCAATGATGCACCAAAGACACCTTAAATTGCCACTAAATGTGGTAAGCATTAGCGAGACAGTATATACAAACAGGGTTATGGATATTCTTAATCTACTCTATAATTTAGACAACTCTGTAGATACAGTAATGCTTATAGGACATAATCCTACAATAACAGAGTTATCAAATGTATTCTTCTCAAATCGTATATCAATGATGGATACATCAGGAATGTCGGTATTTGAATTTGATTCAGATGTTTGGAAAGCAATTGATAATGGATTAGTAACCAGTGAACAATATGTGTATCCCGATGGTTTGTAATCAATATTCTCTCATGTCTTTGATATAACCTGTCAGAGACATGTTTTTGATGCTTTATTGCAACAACAAGTTATTTATTAATAAGATGGCAATTTGTTCAGGTTTAGTTAACATCTGATCTGTTTTTTTGTAAAAAAAAGATATGTTAAATCTTCTTTTATGCAGACACAGTAAATCCAGTTGGGATTTTCCTTATTTACGTGATATTGACAGACCTTTGTCAAAGCGAGGATATAATGATGCAAAGATAATAGGTCAGGTATTGTTAAATCAGAATGTTAAGCCAGATCTTATAGTTTCAAGTCCGGCAATTAGAGCTTTTCATACAGCACGTATCTATGCCGGAATAATGGATATGCCCTACTGTAAAATTAAGATCATTAAGGAATTGTATTTCAATATGGAACTGTTTTTTCATGATCTGTCACGCTACCTGAAAGATGATGTAAAATCGGTAATGTTGGTTAGTCACAATCCTGATATACATACCTTTGCCGAAGAATTTACAGGGCAGGCATTTAATAAAATACCAACATCGGCAGTAATAAACATAAGTTTTAGTAATGAGAGATGGGCAGATATTTGTAAAAAGAGTTCTAAAGTAGTATCTTTTGATTACCCAAAAAAGTATAAATGACATCAGATCAGAAATATATAAACAGGGAGTTAAGTTGGTTATCGTTTAACGAGAGAGTATTGCAAGAGGCAAAAGATAAGAGTGTGCCACTTATTGAACGATTACGATTTCTTGGCATATTTTCTAATAATCTAGATGAGTTTTTTAAGGTACGGGTTGCCGGACTTCATAAAATATCAGATGTAAAAGGTAAAATCAGTAAATATGATAATCCACCCGATGTTGTTCTGGATAGAATACATGCAAAGGTAATGGCATTGCGGATGGAATTTGACAATATATATATTCAACTCATAAAAGAGTTAAGAGGTGAGAATATATATATTCTTGATGAGGACAGTTTGAGTGTCAGTCAGCAGCAGTTTGCCGGTAAATATTATGAGAAGTATATAGAATCGGTTTTGTCGCCAATAATTATATCAGAAAACAAAAACTTTCCGGAGTTAAGAGATAAATACCTGTATCTGGCAATTAAACTCTATAATCAGGAACAGATAGATGGCAAAATGGCATTTGCTCTTGTAGAGATTCCCACAGATCATTTGAGTAGGTTTGTTATATTTCCTGGCGAGAATCGCAATAACTATATAATGTTACTTGAAGATCTCATTAGATTTAATTTGAACAAGGTTTTTGCTACACTTAATTTCAATAGTTTTAAATCATACTCCGTAAAAATTACCAGAGATGCCGAGCTGGATATTGATAATGATCTATCTAAGAGTATGCTTGCAAAGATACATAAGGGTATTAGTGGTAGAAAGCGTGGGCAAGCGGTACGTTTTGTTTACGATAGAGATATAGATGAAGATCTTCTGCAATATATTATGCGTGGTATAGGTGTGCAGAAATCAGATAGATGTATTCCGGGAGGGCGATATCATAACTTTAAAGACTTTATTAATTTTCCGCTTGTTGGATCTAAAAAACTTGTATATAAAAAGGAGCCACCTTTACCACACCATCTGCTTACAGAAAACAGCAGTATACTTGATGTTGTAATGAATCAGGATGTAATGATACATTATCCTTATCATAGATTTACATATTTTATATCGCTGTTAAGAGAAGCTGCAATAGATCCTAATGTTACAGAAATTAAGACAACTATTTACAGAGTGGCATATGACTCTAAGATAGTTAATGCACTTATAAATGCTTGTAGAAACGGTAAGAAGGTTACCGTTCTTATTGAGTTACAAGCTCGTTTTGATGAAAAATCGAATATACATTGGGCTAACAAACTTGAGAAATATGGTGCAAATGTGATTCTGGGAATTCAGGGATTAAAAGTGCATAGTAAGGTAACCCTGATAAGAAGAAAAGAGGATGGCAAAAAGATAGATTATGGTATAATAGGAACAGGAAATCTGCATGAGGGTACAGCACGTGTATACACAGATATTCAGTTGTATACAGTTAATAAAAAGATTACATCTGATCTTAATAACCTGTTTAACTTCTTTAACTTTAACTATCTGCGTCCTGAGTTTAAGAGTCTTTTTGTATCGCCATATGATACACGTAGCCGGTTTGAAGCGCTTATTGAGAATGAGATAAATAATGCTAAGAGCAGAAAAAAGGCAATAATATTATTAAAGATTAATAATCTGGTAGATTACAAAATGATCGACATCCTTTACAGAGCGAGTAATGCCGGAGTGCGTATAAGAATGATTGTGCGGGGAATATGTTCATTAGTTCCCGGAGTACCCGGATTAAGCGAAAACATAGAGGTAATATCTATTGTTGATAAATATCTTGAGCATTCACGAATATTCTATTTCTATAACAGTGGTAATGAAGATCTGTTTATATCCTCAGCAGATTGGATGACAAGAAATCTTGATCACAGAATAGAGGTTACGTGCCCTGTATATGACCCTGCAATAAAGAGTGAACTGAAAGATATATTCAGAATGCAGTTTAAGGATAATGTAAAAGCCAGAGAGATAAATTCTCTGCAAAGTAATACATACAGAAATACCGGACGAAAGGGGATTTTCAGATCGCAGGTAGAGACATATAAACGTCTTAGAAAACAGTTAATAAAAACAGGGATAAAATAATGAAGGTATATAAGTTTGGAGCAATTGATATAGGGTCAAATGCTTTACGTCTTCTTTTTACAAATGTAATAGAGAACAGAGGTAAGGTAAGTTTTAAAAAGTCTTCGCTTATCAGAATGCCAATAAGGCTTGGAGCAGAGGTATTCTCTACAGGTATTATTCCACAACGTAAGATAGATAAACTTCTTCATGCTCTTTTAGCTTTTAAACACCTTTTATATCTGCAAGATGTTGTTAGTTATAAGATATATGCAACGTCAGCAATGCGTGATGCAAAGAACTCTAAAGATATTGTACGAACAATGCGTGAATTTGCTGATATGAATGTTGAGATTATTGACGGGGAACAAGAAGCAAAGATCATATACAAGAATCAGATAAATACATTGTCTGATGATGGTAACTATCTCTTTATTGATGTTGGAGGAGGTAGTACAGAGTTTACACTGTTTAGCAAGCAAAAAGCTGTATTGTCAAAATCATTTAATATTGGTACCGTACGTATTATACAGGATATGTATGATAAGCAAACCCCGTATGATATGGAGAGATGGATTGGCAATCTTTGTAAGGAGTATACAGATATTAACGTAATAGGTTCCGGGGGTAATATTAATAAGATAGCAAAGATGTATGTTCCGGGTAAACAGGTTCTATCATTTAAAAAGCTTAGTGGTGCAATAGAGAAGATATCTGCGTATAGTGTTAAGGAGCGTATAGAGATTCTGGGACTTAACCCGGATAGAGCTGATGTAATAATTCCTGCTGCAGAGTTATACGCTAAGGTAATGCAATGGGTAGATGCAAAGAAGATTATTGTTCCCGGATTTGGTCTTGCTGATGGAACAATAAGACAATTATACAAGGAGTATAAGGCGGCATTGTAAATGCATTGAGTTATAATTAGATCAGGTACAGTTTATAGTCATAAACTTAAAATCAGTGGTTATATTAATAGATTTACATGTTTTGATTTATCAGTTAACATGTTTTGTTAATTTTGCATAAAACTGTAAAAAGAAAGATATGTTTCTGAAAAAGATTAATGAGAATCTTGAGAAAGCAATTATAGAGTTGGGTTTTGAAGAGCCAAACGAGATGGAGAAAGCTTGTTTTCCGATAATTAAAAGTGGAAAAGATGTTATAGGCATTGGTGTTGAAGGAACGGGAAAAACCTCAGTAATTGTTATGGGGGTAATACAGAAACTTAAATCAGCAATAAATGATGTTCCCAGAGCTCTTATTATTGTACCTGATAAAGAGTCTGCATTAAGTATGAAACAGATGTTTGATACATATGGTAAATACACAAATTTACGTGTACACTGTGCATATGATAAGGGTAAGATGCAGGATCAGAAAGATGCTATATATTTTGGTGCTGATGTAGTTATAGGAACAGCAAAACGCCTGAATGAATTGTACTCAAATTACGGACTAAACCTTGGTGATTTGAAGATGTTTATAATTGATGATGCTGATCTTGTTATACGTAATATGTATCATACACATACAAATAGGTTTGCAGCAACAATAAAACGCTGTCAGCAACTTGTGTTTTCATCAAAGATGACTGAAAAGATATCTGATCTTGAATATGAGTTTATGAACTTTCCGCAAACAGTGAGTATTGAGTAGTGCACTATATATTTATATAATGGTTATTCAAATATACTGAAATGATTATAAAAGCGAATTCTTTCTGACAAATATAGAGGAATTCTGGACTTTGTAGAGAATATGTATATACCGGATGAAGTTGGCTATTGTTTGTTTGCCAGATGATATGAACGAAACATGTTTATTGGTTGTGTCAAATGAGATGTCGGAGTATAATACATTACAAAAGAGCTTTTTAATCAGAGTGTTTTTAATTAATTCTTGATTCTGAAGATGTTTGTTGATTATAAGATAAGGAAGTAGAATTTGTTAAAGAGCCAGAGGTTACCAAGTGGGGAACAGTGGCTCTGTTTTATGATACCTGTAGCAATAATTATACAACTGCGTAAGAATTAATTAGTTTGGTAATATGTCTACTATCTCTGTTATCCTGTTAAGTTTTATAACCTTATCTTCAATAATTCTATCAGGGGTAATCATCTCATGTTGCCAGGTAGTATGAAATGGTATGTGTACCCCTTGACCACCAATATTTATTACAGGAATAACATCTGACTTTAGGGAGTTTCCAATCATTAGAAACTCATCTGGTTTGGTGTTAATGTTATGTAATAACCGGCGATAATCATCCTCTTTTTTGTCACTCATAACCTCAAAGTGATGAAATATATCATATAACCCTGATTTTTTGAATTTTCGTTCCTGATCAACCAAATCGCCTTTAGTAGCAACAATAAGTTTATACCCCCTGTTTCTAAGAGTATTAAGAACAGGTTTGATATCCTGAATAAGTTCTACAGGTTTGTTGTGTAACTCTTTACCAAGTTCTAATATCTTGCCAACTATATCTGGAGATACTCTGTTTTTGCTAACCTCTATAGCGGATTCAATCATAGATAGAGTGAATCCTTTTATACCAAAACCGTATAATTCAAGGTTTCTTATCTCATGATTAAACAGGTTGTTAATAATCTCTTCAGGAGCCATATACTCCTTTAGTAATTTACTAAACTTATGTTCTGTATCTCTAAAATATGTTTCGTTAACCCATAGTGTATCATCTGCATCAAATCCTATAACCCTATAATCCTTCTTCATTATTTGCAGGTAATGTATCGTTAGTATATGTGTATAAATTGCAATTATCAATATTGTTTGTTGTAAAATGTCTCCCCTTTACCTCAGGAGCCTTAACACCTTTGCCAAAGAATGTATTACCAACAAACACTCTCGATTCGTCCCAGCAGTTATTCTTATAAAAACTCTCAATAAGTTTGGTTCCTCCTTCAACAATTACAGACTGTATTCCTTGTTCGTAAAGATCAGTCATAACCTGCGATATTACATCCTTGGCGTAATCTATGTTAAGAATAGTGAGATTCTCAGTCTCTGTAAAATCTTTTTTGTTCTTCTTTGCACTAGCATTATTACCAATATATATTCTTGTAGGCTGACTATTATCGAATATGTTAAGTGAAACAGGTAACCTGAGTGTTCTATCAAGAATTATTCTAGTTGGGTTATTAGGAGTCCACTCTCTTACATTTAACTTTGGGTTATCCATAAGAGCAGTATTAGTACCAATCATAATACCCATTTCGTCGCTTCTCCATCTGTGCACAAGAGCCCTTGCAAGATCATTGGTAATCCATTTCGGTGAGTTATTATCATCATCTCTCTCAGAGTCAATATAGCCATCGGCTGTTTGAGCCCATTTAAGAATTATATATGGTCTTTTTTCGTTGTGAAATGTAAAAAAACGTCTGTTAACAAATATGCAATCCTCTTCCAGAACGCCTGTTGTAACCTCAATACCTGCAGCTTTTATTATCTCAACACCTTTTCCGTCTACCTCTTTAAAGGGATCAAGACACCCAACTACAACACGTTTAAATTTATGTTCAGCAATTAGATTTGCGCAAGGAGGTGTTTTGCCGTGATGTGCACATGGTTCCAGATTCACATATATTGTTGACTCTTTAAACAGAGATTTATCTTCAACACTATTTATAGCATTCACTTCGGCATGTGCTTCACCATACTTACGATGAAAGCCTTCGCCAATTATTTTATCATTATGTACAATAACAGATCCAACCATAGGATTAGGGTATGTATGTCCCTCGCCTTGAGTTGCAAGTTCAATACATCTTCTCATATATTGTTTGTCACTATTCATTTCAATCATCTTTTTCTAAATTTGCAAAATGAGATCTACATTACATCATATAAAAAATATTTTCAGTACGGAACTTAATGGTATATATCCTGATACCGAAATAAGCAGTTTTTTCCGTATTACAGCCGAAGAGATATTAGGAATGACACCAGTTGAAATTCATCTCAATATGTCGGCTGAGATTGATGAAAATAAGTTTGCGCAAATTAATAAAATTGTTGACGATCTGAAACATGAAAAACCAATTCAGTATATTATCGGTCATACAGAATTTTATGAACTAAAATTTAATGTTAACGAAAATGTTCTGATACCGCGTCCTGAAACAGAAGAGTTGGTAAATTGGATAATTACAGATAGTGTAATAAATAATCCTGTAATTATAGATATAGGTACAGGTAGTGGTTGTATTCCTATCTCGTTGGCAAAGAATATTGTTAATGCAGATGTAAAGAGTATAGATATATCAGAGAGAGCAATTGAGATAGCAAAAGTAAATGCAGAACAAAACAATGTTAATGTAGATTTTATTAATGCAGATATATTGGATCATAGTAAAATAGTTATTCCCAGAGCTGATGTTATTGTTAGTAATCCGCCTTATATAAGAGATTCAGAGAAGAGTGAGATGAGTAACAATGTATTGGATAACGAACCACATCTTGCTCTTTTTGTAGATGATAATGATCCTCTAATATTCTATAAATCTATAGCCGATTTTGGGATAGAAAATCTAAAAAAAGGAGGAACTTTATATCTTGAGATTAATGAAGCTTTTGGAAAGGAGACGTGCGATATGTTGTGTGAGAAGGGTTATGTTGAGTGTGTTCTGAGAAAGGATCTGTTTGGAAAAGATAGAATGATAAAAGCAACTAGGTCATGAAAAAGGATTCTAGATATACACCGGAACAAGCTTTAGGCAGAATGATGCAATTGTGTTCACAATCAGAGAAATGTGAATATGATATACAGCAGAAACTTATAAAATACGGATTGCTAATATCTGATGTTGAAAAGATTATAGACAAACTTATAGAAGAAAGATTCATTGATGAAACACGTTTCTGTAAGGCTTATGTAAACGATAAGTTTAGGTTTAACAACTGGGGACGAGTAAAGATAAGGCATATGCTTAAAGCAAAGAAAATATCTAATACCAATATAGAAATGGCTCTGTCTTCAATTACTGATGAGGAGTATTGTGATAAAGTAATGCGTATTCTTAGATCGAAGCTTAAAAATATGCCTTTGCCAGATGATTATAATGAACGTAACAAAGTAGCTGCCCATATAATACGTAAAGGTTTTGAAGCGGATAAGGTATTTGCAATAATGTCGGAATATATAGTTGAGGAGTTATGATGCTTTTTATTTCTTTATTTAGCTTTATAACAACAATATGGCAGACGTATGTAGTAGGTTAAGGTAGCTTTTGCCATAAGCTTTTTACTTTGTTATTATGTAAATAACTGTTAAATTCGCACGCTTTTTAACCCGTAAGATTAAGAATAGAACATTATAAAATAAGATTTTTTAAACCTTTAAATTAAATAGAAATGAGAAAAATACTCTGTTCTGTTGTAATTGTATTTACAACACTGGTTGTTTTTGGCCAATCACAAAAGATAAAATTTGGTAAAATCACAAAAGAGGAAGTAGCGAAATCAGTTTATTCTATTGATACAACTGCATCGGCGATTGTATTGTCCGATATAGGTGAAAATAGAATTATGTATACTAATGTACAAGGATTCAAGCTTTATAAAGATTATCATATACGTATAAAAATTCTTACAGAGGAAGGTCTTGAGAATGCCACAAGAACACTGTTTTATTATGATAAGGCAGAATCTATGCATAATATTAAAGGGTATACCTATAATATAGAGGGAGGAAAACTTAAGAAGACAAAACTTACAAAAGAGGGTATATTTAAAGAGAAGTTAACAGATAGAGGTATGCGTAAGGTTACGATTACTATGCCAAAAGCAAAAGTAGGATCAGTAATTGAGTATAAGTATAGAATTGAGTCAAATTATGTTGTTAATCTTAATGATTGGTACTTTCAGTCAAATAAACCTGTATTATACACTTCGTATACAATTGAGATACCAGAATATTGGACATTTAAAAAATTAATGTCTGGATATATTCCTGTTATGGTTAACAATGAAGTAAAAAATGTGCCATTTGGTAGTACAGCATATAATATTTATATAACTAGATATACAGCAACAAATGTAAAATCTTTTTCTAGAGATTCTTATATGGATTCTGAAGAGAACTATATATCAAAAGTGAAATTTGAGTTAAAGAAAATGACTATTCCAGGATCAGTATATAAGGACTTTAATTCAACATGGTCTAAAATCAGACAAAATCTTCTGAGCAATAGTAACTTTGGAGGGAAAATAGGTAAAGCTAATTTTATATATAAAGAGTTGCCGGACTCAATTAAGAATGCTGATAATGATATAAATAAATTAAGACAGCTTTATGAATGTGTAAATAGCAGGTTAAAAAGTAACGACTATATTGGTATCTATTCTAGAAGACCATTAAGAAAGGTTTGGAAAGAGAAACTAGCTTCAGCACCAGAGATAAACTTTACCCTGATATCACTGCTTAAAACTGCAGGTTATGATGTTTTCCCTGTTATCTTGAAAACAAGATCTAGCGGATTACCGCATCCGGCTGAAATTATATTGTCTGAATATAACTATGTAATAGCGCTTGTAAAGCTTGACGGTAAAGATATCTTACTTGATGCAACTAATCCACTTCTAAAACTTGGAGCAATACCTGAGCAGTGTATTAATGGTAAAGGGCAACTTATCGATAGAATTATGTGGAAAGAGGTTGATTTGGAGCAGAACAATTTGGACAAATTAACAGTAGCAGGAAATTTTTCATTTGATGAAGATTATAGAATGAATGGAGACGTAAGTCTTAAATTTGAGGAGATTGGAGCCTTTGATGTAAGAAATGCTTATGCTGATAAAGATGAAGATGAATTTATAGAAGATTTTACAGAAGATTTAAACGGTTATGATGTAGAGTCTACAAATATAGAAAACAGAGAGAGTATATATGATCCTCTTGTAGTAAAAATGAAACTATCTTCTGTTGATGAGAATGCAAATGCAAACAGACTAATTATTGATCCGGTTTTCTATCTTAAGACCAGTGAAAATCCTTTTAAGTTAGATGAGCGTAAATATCCGGTGAATTATCCTAATCTAATTAATAAAAGAGTTTATCTGAGAATTAAGATTCCAGAGGGATATGTGGTTGAAGAATTGCCAAAACCTTTATTAATGTCAATACCAGGAAAGGGGCTTTTTTATAAATATCAGGTTTTAAATATGAATGGGACTCTTGTTGTTAATATGAGTTTTAAAACTAATAAGCGAAAGTTTGGAGTAGAAGAATATCCAATTTTGAAAGAGGCTTATAAGATGATTGTTGATAAAGAGGCTGAAAAGATAGTACTTAAAGCTAAATCTAGTAAGGCGTAAACAAAATATTTAACCCTAAATAAAATAGTAATATCAAATGAGACAGATTGTATTATGTTTGCTAATGCTGTTGAGTTTTATCTCAGTATATGCAAAAAAGAAGGAGATTTATCCTGTTACAGATATTCCAAAAGAACTTCTAAAAAGAGCTGATGCCGTAATTCGTTTAGATAAAACAGAAGTGTTTTTGAATTCAAAAACGGAATTTATTATTAAAGAACATTTTGTTGTTACAATACTAAATGAGTCAGGAAAAGAACTATCTTCAAAAATGGTTGATTATGATAAAGATTCTAAGATACTTGAGTTTAGTGGAGTACTATATAATAGCAACGGGAAAAAAATAAAGAAGAGTAGAAAATCTGATATTATTGATTTTTCTGCAACATCTGGTTATACAGTATTTAGCGATAATAGAAGTAAAAGAATGTCGTTTGAGTATGCAGAGTATCCATTTACAGTAGAGTTTGAATGTATAAAAAAGGTAAATGGAGGTTTTTTTATACCTGGGTGGGCTAAACCGATGTATTCAAGAATATCCGTACAAGAAACAATATTGAAAGTGAATGTAAAATCAGGAATAGTATTTAATTACAAGGAACTGAATGATGCGGATAAATATAGAACTATAGCTCATTATGGTGAATATAAGGTATATTCCTGGAAATCTGAAAATGTAATAGCCGATAAATATGAAGTTTTTCAACCATCAATTATTGAGTTAACTCCATATGTGATGACAGCTGTTGGAGAATTTGACTTTGAAGGATTTCATGGTAGTCTGGCTACTTGGAATGATTTTGGAAAGTGGTCTTCTGTTTTAAACTGGGATAGACAAAAGATCTCAGAAAAAACGATTCAGGATGTGAGAAATATTGTAGCAGATATTGCAAATACTAGAGATAAGGTGAAAGCTGTATACAAGTATATGCAAGGTAGAACTAGGTACGTAAGTATTCAGGAAGGAATTGGTGGATTCAGACCTTTTCCTGCAGAAACAGTTGATAGACTTGGTTATGGTGATTGTAAGGCATTGACAAACTATACATTAGCATTACTAAAAGTGGTGGGGATAAAATCATATTATACTCGTATATATGGAGGTGAAAAACGTAAATTCTATAAAGACTTTCCATGCCAGCAGTTTAACCATGTAATATTAACAGTTCCTTTAGAGAAAGATACCATGTGGCTTGAATGTACCAGTCAGAATAATCCTGCAAACTTTATTGCTGGTTTTACTGAAGATAGATATGGATTGATGATAACAAGAAATGGAGGAAAACTTATTCGGACAAAGAAATACGATGAAAATGACAATACAAGAATTACCAATGCTAATTTTATTGTTGATGAACAAGGAAAAGCAAAAGGTAAGATAAATATTGTATGGAAAGGTAGACAGTTTAGTGATAAACGACCTCTTATGAATAGAAGTGTTAAGGATCATAAGAAGTATATATTAAATATGTTTGGACATCTGGATTTTGATATTGTAGACTATTCGTTCAAAGAAAATCTCTCAGAAGATCCGTCATTGGAACTTTATGTAGATGTTAATGTAAATAACTTGGTTAAGGCGAGTGATACAAAATTAATGCTTAAAGGAAGCCCACTATTTAGATATAGTAACTCGTTAAAAAAGAAGAGTAACAGAAAAAAACCTTTTGAGTTTACCTATGCATATAAAGATATTGACTCTGTATCAATTACATTACCAAAAGGATACAAGGTGGAGTATAATCCAAGAACAAAAGATATTGAAAATGAGTTTGGATCGTATAAGTATACAATAGAGATTAACGATAATAAGATAGTTTATGTAAGAAAAACTATTGCAAAAGAGGGGCAACACCCTGCAATAAAGTATAATGAATTTGTAAATTATGTAAGAAAGAAACGAAGTTGCGATAAACAGGAAATAATTTTAAAAAAGATATAGATTAACAAAAAAGCCAATCAAACGATTGGCTTTTTTATTAGACATTCTTTAATCTATTATGCTTTTTTGCTACAGCTGCAAGAGCTCTATATATTGGCTCTATTGTTAATAACGAAAAAACACAAGCTATCCAGAAAATATGACTTCCCGGATTATTATATTCTGGTGGAAGAATATATCCTAATGTCTTAACTATCAATAACCATATAATGGTGGTTATTAAACTAATAATAAATCTGTTTCTCATAAAGCTCTATTTACTTTAAGATCAGTAATTAAATATGTAATTGTTTGGCGGCGTATAGTTTGTTTCTGAAAAGGAGTACGAAGGTATTAATTTTTTGTGTTTAATCGGATGTTCTTTAGCACCCTATATGTTATACAATCTTAAATAACTAAATGTTTATAATTGAATATTTAAAATGTTTTATAATTATGTTTTATACTTTTGTGATAGTAAATAATTATATGATAAATGATAACACAAGAACAGTTAAAAGAGATTATAAGACGTCGGGATGCGTTGAGGAGGCATCTTTGACATTGATAATAGATTAATTGAGTTAGACGAGCAGGAACAAAAAACTGCAGATCCTGATTTTTGGAACAATCCTGATGAGGCAGAATTGCATATGAAGAAGGTTGCTGGAATAAAGCAATGGACAGAATCGTTTGCAAAGGTTGATTCATTAACAGAAGATTTGGTTGTATTGTATGACTTTGCTAAAGAGGGCGAAGCATCAGAAGAGGAGGTTCAGGAAGCTTATGATACAACATTAAGTGCAATAGAGGATCTTGAGCTTAAGAATATGTTGGGTAAGGACGAGGATAAGCTGGGAGCAATACTCAAGATTAATGCAGGAGCAGGTGGTACAGAGAGTCAAGACTGGACAGAGATGTTAATGCGAATGTATATATTGTGGGGAGAGAAAAATAATTATAAAGTAAAAGAGATAAACTATCAGCCAGGAGATGACGCTGGTGTAAAGACCGTTTCGCTTGAATTCGAAGGTGATTTTGCATATGGTTATCTAAAAGGAGAGAATGGTGTGCATAGACTTGTTCGTATCTCACCTTTTAATGCTCAGGGAAAACGTCAGACATCTTTCTCATCAGTATTTGTAACACCAATGATTGATGATACAATAGAGATAGAGGTTAATCCGGCTGATATAACATGGGAAACATTTCGTTCAGGTGGAGCCGGTGGACAGAATGTTAACAAGGTTGAGACAGGAGTTAGGGTGCGTCATAAACCATCGGGTATAATTGTTGAAAATACGGAGACACGTTCGCAGCTTAAGAATAAAGAGAACGCAATGCGTATTCTTAAATCACATCTTTATGAACTTGAGTTGAGGAAACGTCAGGAGACACAGGCTGAGATAGAGGGGCAAAAGATGAAGATAGAGTGGGGTTCGCAAATAAGAAGTTACGTACTGCATCCTTATAAGATGATAAAGGATGTTAGAACAAATCATGAGACCTCTAATGTTCAGGCAGTGCTGGATGGCGAACTGAACGACTTTATTAAAGCTTATCTGATGGAGTTTGGTAGCAATACTAATAATGAGTAGATTTATAGCATGTTAAGAAGATCAACTAGTAAGATAAGGAAGAGAATTATTTTAGCAGTTGCAATAATTGTAACGTTGGCAGTTGGTGTTAAAACCGATCAGGAGATTTCTATAGTTAAAAAGAGAGAGGTTAAGCACATTATAGATCAGGTAAACCTGGCAAAATGGCAATTACGAAATGAGATAATCACGGTTGAGAAACTTTTGCGTATGGCCTCAAACTTTGCGGAGCAGAGGGTTATTACACCTGCAAAAGGAGATGATGTTGATCGTATTGCAATGCCCTTTCTTAATAGTTTTGACAGATTAAAAACGTTTATTGTAGCAGATACTGATGGTAATGAATATGCTATTACTAAAGAGAAGCGTACATGGTTATCTTCTTATGTTAATCTCAGTAATGAAAAAAAAGGAGAGAATAAGATAAGGTGGATAAGATCAGTTGAAGGTAAACGAAATATTGTTTCGCAATGGAACAGTATGGATACAACATACGATCCTAGACAACGACCATGGTTTCAATCAGCATTGTGCAATTCTATATATAAACAGATAAACTGGTCTGAACCATACATATTTCATACACAGAGAATGCCGGGTATTACAGCTTCGGTAAAGTGCACAAAAACTCAGCCCGTAATGGTAATTGCTATTGATGTTTTACTTAGCGATCTCACAAAATTTACAATGGGATTCTCTAAAAACAGAGATGTAAAGCTATTTATCCTTACAAAAGACCTTCAGTTTCTTGGAGTGCCAAAAACGGATGATAATATGACCAATAAAGAGATAAACTCTTTATTATTGAAAGATTATAGAGAATTAAACAGGACGTACTTTACCAATGCTATTGATCACTGGACTGCCAATGGTGACGATATATACAGCCCATTTTCATACAGATCAGAAGGAGATAGATGGTGGGGACAAATTACCCCATTTAACCTTGAGGGGAATAAATATCTGCTAATTGGATTAATAACACCAGAAAGCGAATTGCATAGCTCTATAAACTTTATTAGAATTATTGCATGGGTTATTGTCTGTGCATTTATATTGGTTCTGCTACGATCTATGTTCAGAAAATAGAGATATAAACAATATAGCACCAGTAAACATAATATTATATATTGTTGTTTAACTGGTGTTTTTTAATACGTGTAAATTATGATAAAGATATACCATAACACCAGATGTAAACATAGCAGAACAGGACTTGAATATCTTAAGAGCAAAACAGATAATTTTGAGATAGTTGAATACCTTAAAAATCCGCTGTCAGCAGAAGATATTGAGGATATTATTGATATGTTGGGTGTTGATCCAGTAGATATTGTAAGAAAACAGGAAGATTACTATAAAAAGAGTATAAAAGGTAAGAATCTTACCAAAGAGGAGTGGATTAATGAGTTTGCAGCAAACCCCAAAATAATTCAGAGACCAATAGTAATTAATGGCAATAAGGCTGTTATTGGGATACCACCAGAGAATATAGATACTATCCTGTAAAATCAGGTACCCCAGCTATCCTTGTCCAGACTCCTGTATTGTATAGCCTCTGCCAAATGCTCAGACTCTATACAGTCTGAGTTTGATAAATCGGCAATGGTTCTTGATACCTTTAATATTCTGTCATATGCCCTTGCCGATAGATTCATCTTCTCCATGGCATTCTTAAGCATGGCATTACCTTCTTCACTTATATTGCAAAACTCCCTTAATAATCTTGGTGTCATCTGTGCATTTGAATGAATATCGTCATTACTTATAAACCTGTTGTGTTGTATCTTTCTTGCTTCAATAACTCTTTTTCTTACCTCTGAACTAGGTTCTGTTTTGGTTGTAGACGATAACTCGGTAAATTCAACTGGAACAACTTCAACGTGTATATCTATTCTGTCTAATAGTGGTCCTGATATTCTGTTAAGGTACCTTTGTACCATGCCATGTCCGCATACACACTCTTTTGTTGGATGATTATAATAACCACACGGACAAGGATTCATTGATGCCACAAGCATACAGCCGGCAGGGAAATCAACAGTAAATTTTGCTCTGGATATGGTTATATTTCTATCCTCAAGAGGTTGACGTAGTACCTCAAGAACAGCTCGTTTAAACTCCGGTAACTCATCTAAAAACAGAACACCGTTATGTGCCAGAGAAACCTCTCCGGGTTGAGGGAAAGTGCCACCTCCAATTAGAGCAACATCTGATATTGTATGATGTGGAGATCTGAATGGGCGTTGCGTAATTAACGATGTATTCTTATCTACCTTTCCTGCTACAGAGTGAATTTTTGTTGTTTCAAGAGCCTCTTGCAGACTTAACGGAGGAAGAACAGACGGAAGACGCTTTGCGAGCATTGTTTTACCACCTCCGGGAGGTCCTATCATAATAATATTATGACCACCTGCAGCAGATATCTCAAGTGCTCTTTTAACATTTTGCTGACCTTTTACATCTGAGAAATCAGACGAAAAAGTGTTGATATTTTTACTGAACTCCTCTCTTGTATCAACATCAACCACCTTGATGTCAGCACCAAAGTCCAGAAAATCGGCAACCTCTTTTAGAGTGTTAACACCTAAAATGTCCAGGTTATTAACCACAGCAGCTTCGGTTGCATTATCTTTAGGTAATATAAGACCTTTATAGTTCATCTCTCTGGCCTTAATAGCTATTGGCAGAGCGCCTTTTATAGGTCTTATCTCACCATCAAGAGATAGCTCTCCGGCAATCATATACAGATCAATAATTTCAGAACTAATCTGTCCGGAAGCAGCCAGAATACCTATTGCAATAGGAAGATCAAAAGAGGAGCCCTCCTTTCTGATATCAGCAGGAGCAAGATTTATCACCAATCTTTTTCCGGGGCGTTTATATCCGGTATTCATAATTGCTGATTCAACTCTGTGCTGACTCTCTTTTACAGCGTTGTCCGGAAGGCCAACCATAAAAAATTTGAAACCTCTGGAAGCATTTACTTCAACTGTAATGGGGATAGCTTCAACACCAAATACTGAGGCAGAATATGTTTTTACAAGCATATGTAAACTATTAATCTATACTAAATTTAATGAATATTAAATCTATTGTCAATTAATAGTTTACATATTGTTGAAATTATTAGTGATAATATCTGTATGCCGGACACGTATGATTACTCACTCTACGTTTCTCTTTTCCCTTGCGCGGACAACCAAACATAAAGTTCATACCAAATCTTATTGTTGCAGTTCGTGAATATTCAGGATAGAATGCCACTAATATATTATCTGTTATGAGATGCATACGCAGAATCCATAACTGAGCTGTTATACCAACACCTATATTCATTGGAGTATTGTGCATATAAGACCACGATAGAATTGTTGAGAACTTATACGACGGTGAATACAGAGCACCAAGAGTAAATGATGGAATTACTGTATTATACAAAAACTCATTTCTGTTAAGAAAAGAGAATGATATCTGATCGTTATATCTGTACTCCGCAGCAACATAAGTTTGTGTAGGAAGCCATGTTGTAAAACCTCCCTGACCATTGCTAAGTTTCATAGCATTACCAATGCTATCAATAACACCCAATCCGTTTACACCAGAAGAGGCATTGTTAGTATCTGTTGCACCAACAAAACTTATATCAGCGCTCTGATTAAACCTGTACGAAGAACTATTCCATCTAATTACGCCAAAATCAATTAAACTGGCAGATAGAGTTATCTTTTCGTTAAGATCATATGAACCTCCTAAATCGATGCCTATACCCGGATTTTTACTGTTAATAATATATTTCATAGGATCGTTATCAAAATCTATATTACTTAGATATCCATCACTATCAAATGTGGCTGTCATTGGTGCAGATGCAAGTAACTCCAAATCCGATTTCATTGTAATCTTAAAGGTATTCTCATCTGTTGTAAGGTCAAGCTCTTTTATTTTAGACTTTATTCCGGCTCTACCAAACAGAATCTTAACTCTACCTCCTAATCTGAGTCTGTCGTCAACTTGTTTTGCCATACCTAATGCATATTCTCTGTAAAAGGCCGCCCGCACAGATGTATTTCTGAACTTCATTGTTTCACCTAAACTCTTGTAATTACCCTCAATTACTAACTTTAATGCATCTTTAGGATATCCAATCCTCTGGTAAGCTTTCTCAGTTACAGAGAAGAACAGATCTGTATCTTCATTTAATTTATAACCAAATGATAATAAACCAATATGCTGATTCAGGTTTATATAGTCTACGTAATGTGCTCTTTTTAGAGCATTGCTAAAACGTATCTCTCCACTTTTGTCTACAACAGTTCTGTATGACATTCCGGTACTTCCTGCACTTAAGTGCAGCGATGTCAGAGCCGGAAAACCAACATAGTATTTACAGTGTAATCCAATAGAAGGATTCACAATATTAGACTCAACAGAGTTATTCATCAGAAACAGTGTATTAGAGTTCTGAGAATGTAATGTTGCCGAAAACCAAAGCAGAGTAGCTGCTGTAATAATAAATTGCTTCATTGTTAAAGTGAAGATGGATTTAATTTAATAACAGCTCCAATACTTACATCAATCTTCTGAAATTCAGGTTGAGGTACATATGTTGATGATAAACTCTTACTTGATATGTTAACCTCAACAACAACCTTTTTTGCAATATTAAGATCGTCTATATACTTATTGTTGACAACAAGAAGCGCTTTGTTCTCGCCTACCTTACCAGATACTGTATCTACAGGCGAAATAACCACCTTGTCGTTTATTAAAAAATCGGCTATCTCATTCTCTGCCTGATCCAGAAAAATGACCTTGGTATATAGATCAAAAGGTGTATAATTTCTGGTGTAAACATTAATCATTAATGATTTTGCTGAATCTGAAAGATCTGTGATATCAGGTATAGATTCAATAGTATCTTTAATTGATATTGATCCGGCAAGCCCCGGGTACTTCCATCCCGATAAAATAAATAGCTTATCTGTTACAATCTTGGTTGACAATAAAGGTATTGCAAACTCAGGATTAAGATTCTCTGTTTTTGGTGATTCATTAAACTTGTCCTTAAAACACGACGTGGCAATAAATGCAATAGTCAGTATTAACATTAATATGTATCTATTCATACTTATAGAATTTGTAAAATAATCCTGTTTAAATTAATACGTGGTTATGTGCAAATAAATTGTGTGTTTTGTAAAGAAATAGAAATTAAACAAAATAAAAAATTAAAGTACGTATATTTTTTAACCTTCAAAAAATCTATTAGTTTAGAATTATTATTCTACTTACTGATTATTTATAATTTAACTACACAGTAAATTAGTAATAATCTGCTAAATATTTGTGTGTTATTTAGAAAATTTAAATTTGATGCGGATGTATAAAAGAGTTGTTTTTTATTTTACCCTTAGTTTATTATTGTCTGTTTATGCTTGCTCAAACAAAGAGAAGAGAGCTGTTAATGTTATTACCCCGGTACCAAAAAATATAGAATATAAAGGAGGTAATTTTACAATTAATAAAGATACCAGAATAGTTATATCAAACAATTCAGGTATTGTTGCAGTAGCTGAATATCTTAAAGATAGAGTAAAGGAGGTTTCAGGAAACGATCTGATAATAATTACCAGAGAAGATAAGGGGAAGAACTTTATATCAATTAAAGGAGGAGTAGATTCAATTGCTCCTGAAGGTTATAATCTGGATATCTCTAAACGTAAGGTTGAGATAAGCTCAAACGATGCGGCAGGTGCATTTTATGCTATACAAACACTGTTTCAGTTGATGCCTCCTGAAGAGATAGCAAAGAGTAAAAGTAATTCAATAGCATTGCAGGCAGTTAACATATCAGACAAACCTGACTTTAAATGGAGAGGCATGCATCTTGATGTGTGCAGACATTTTTACTCGGTTGAGTTTGTTAAGAAGTATATTGACCTGTTGGCAATGCATAAGATGAATGTTTTTCACTGGCATCTTACAGAAGATCAGGGGTGGAGAATTCATATTGATAAATACCCTAAGCTTACCGAGGTGGGTGCATGGCGCACAGAAAAAGACGGATCGTTACATGGAGGATTCTATACAAAAGATCAGATTAAAGATGTTGTAGCTTATGCAAAAGAACGACATATTACTGTTGTTCCGGAGATAGAGATGCCTGGTCACTCGTTAGCAGCGCTTGCAGCTTATCCGGAATACTCATGTACAGGCAAAGGGTTCTCTGTTACAAACCAGTGGGGGATCTTTGATGATATATACTGTGCAGGAAACGATAAAACATTAGAGTTCCTGAAGGATATTCTTGTAGAGGTGATGGAGCTATTTCCTTCAGAGTATATACATATAGGTGGCGATGAAGCACCTAAAACACGTTGGAAAAAATGTCCGTTATGTCAGAAGCGTATTAGAGACAATAAACTTAAAGATGAGTATGAACTACAAAGTTGGTTTATTCAGCAGATTGATAAATTTCTTACAGATAGAGGTCGTAAGCTTATTGGTTGGGACGAGATACTTGAAGGAGGTTTGTCGCCAAATGCAACAGTAATGTCATGGAGAGGCGAATCAGGAGGAATTGAAGCAGCCAATGATAATCACTATGTAGTAATGTCGCCAAATAAACCATGTTACTTTGATCACTATCAGTGGGCGCCTGAGGCTGAGCCAAAAGCAATAGGAGGATACTCAACTCTTAAAGATGTATTTAACTACTCTCCAATACCTGCTAAGTTGCCGGCAGACAAGCATAAATTTGTTCTGGGGGCTCAGGGAAATGTGTGGACAGAATATATGGCAACTGAAGATCATGTTGAGTATATGGTAATTCCTCGTATTACAGCTCTTGCAGAGGTATTGTGGGGAAATAAAGATAACAGAGACTGGGAAAGCTTTATGGATAGATTAAAGATGCAGATAAAACGATTTGATGCATTAAATTATAACTACCATCTTCCGGTACCTAAATCAAAAGCATCTAATATACTATTTACAGATACAGCAACAGTATCGTTATCGGTACCATATAACTTTGCAAAAATATACTATACACTAGACGATTCTGAACCAACAGAGAAATCGCAATTGTATAAAGAACCAATAAAGATGAAAAAAGGAGACGTATTAAAGACCTTTACATGGGTAAGTAAGAGTAAACGCTCTCCCTACACAGTTATTAATGCAAGATCAATAGATAAGATAGAGCCTGTAAAGATTGCAGATATGAAAAGGGGCATAAAAGCAGATATAATAAACGGAAGTTTTAATAAATGTTCGCAGATAAAAGGCGATATCATATCATCTACAGTTGAGAGTAATTTTGGTGTAGAAACTATTGGTCCAAAACATCTTTTTGGTGCAATATTTAATGGCTATATTCGTATTCCTAAAGAGGATAATTATCTGTTTCAGCTTAGCTCAGATGATGGCAGTGTTCTGTACATTGGAGATGTAAAGGTAATAGATAATGATGGTAAGCACTCTTTGCGTAAACGCGAAGGAATAATTACGCTAAGCAAAGGATACTACCCTATAAAAATTAAGTATTTGCAAGGGTACGGTAGAAAAAAATTGGAGCTAAAAGTCGGAACCAATAACAATTGGTTAGATCTTAAAAATATGCTTTATTATAAAGATTAATTAATATAAATATTTGTTTATGAAGCCTACATTATTGGTTTTAGCTGCCGGAATGGGTAGCAGGTATGGTGGTTTAAAGCAGTTAGATAAACTGGGTCCATCAGGTGAGACAATATTAGAATATTCGGTATATGATGCAATAAGAGCAGGGTTCGGAAAGGTTGTTTTTGTTATCAGAAGAAATATCGAAGACGATTTCAGGAAAGCTTTGGGAGATAAATTCTCAGATAAGATTAAAGTAGAATATGTTTTTCAGGAATTAGATATTGTTCCGGAAGGTATTGCTGTACCAGAGGAGAGAACAAAACCATGGGGAACAGGTCATGCTGTTCTTGTGGCAAAAGATGTTATTAACGAACCATTTGCTGTAATAAATGCTGACGATTTTTACGGCGCTGATGCATTTAAAACAATTGCCGATTTTATGGTTGAGCAGCATAACCAGGGTAAAGAAGATTTCTCAATGGTTGGTTATATGCTAAACAAAACTCTGTCTGAGAATGGTTATGTATCAAGAGGTGTATGTGCTGTAGATAGCAACAATAACCTTATTGATATCAATGAGCGTACAAAGGTACAGAGAGAAGATAATGGCGATATCATATATCAGAACGACGAAGGTGATAAGATGAAACTGGGAGAGAATGATCCTGTATCTATGAACTTCTGGGGTTTTACACCTGATGTTTTTGATAAACTAGAGAACGGATTCATAGAGTTTGTTAATAAAAACTCAGCAAATCTTAAATCGGAGTACTATATACCATTGGTTGTTAAAGAGGCCATTGATACTAAATACAAAGCAACACGCGTATTATCAAGTGATGCTAAATGGTTTGGTGTTACATATCAGGAAGACAGACCTGATGTGGTTGAGCAGATTAACACTCTTGTTAAGGATGGTAAATATCCGGATAATCTGTGGAGATAATAGGTAGTTGTTGTTCCATTAAGGGGTTAACATAAAATTACATACAGATGAATGATGTAATTGATATAGCAAAACATTTTTGCAGTATTGATTTAATAGAAGAAGTTGAACCGATAGGTATTGGGCATATTAACCGAACCTATCGGTTATTTTTAAAGGATGGCGACGATATAATACTTCAGCTGATTAACGGAAATGTATTTTCAGATATTCAAGGCCTTTCACAAAATGTAGAAACAGTGCTGAATCATCTGTCTGAAGTAACAGATAAATACCCACAGTATGTAAATACATTATCAGGAGAGCGTTATGTTGAAACGGATGATGGATACTGGCGTGCAATTACAGCAATACCAGATAGCAAGGTGTGGCTTAACCTGAATGGTAATAGTTACAGAGCACAAAGTTGCGGAACTACACTGGGCGAATTTCATAACCTGTTGAGAGATATTGATACGGGTGTGTTAAAGGATATCCTACCTGAGTTTCATTCTGCTAAAAGAAGGTTTAGGGAGTTTCATGAAGCGTTACAAAATGCAGATAATAAGAGACAGAAAACAGCTTATAGTCAGATAAATTTTGCTAAAGATTTTGAGAATAAGATTCTGGACTACTCAAATGATATATTCAGTGGTGTTTTACCACAACGTGTAGTGCATAACGACCCTAAATTATCTAACATACTTTTTGATTCAGACGATGAGGCAATATGTTTAATAGACTACGATACTGTTATGGCAGGTTCTGTTGTTACCGATTTTGGAGATGCCTTAAGAACAGTTGCAGCATCGGCAAATGAAGACGAGAAATCTGTTGATAAGATTAGTTTTGATATGAATCTATATAAACAGTTTGTAAAGGGCTATATTAACGAGGTAAAATCTATGCTTACAGATAAAGAGATAGATAAGCTCTATTATTCACCTCTATATATTACATTCATTATGGGATTAAGATTTCTTACTGATTATCTGAATAATGATGTATATTATAGTATCAATTATGATGACCATAATCTGGTACGTGCAATAAATCAGTTTACGCTGGTTAAAGATATTAACGGAAAGCTAAAAGAAATTAAGTCTGTAATTATATCAGACTTGTAAGAATAAAATCTGTTCGTATAGAACAAAGCATGAGAACGAATGAATCATGTGAAACCTATATGTCAATTTAAAAAGAGAATTATTATGAATAGACAAAGAACAGTGCTTGTTACAGGCGGATTGGGTTATATAGGATCACACACTGCCGTAGAGTTTATTAACAAAGGATATAATGTTGTAATTGTTGATAATCTTGGTAACTCAAGAATTGAGGTTCTTGATGGTATTGAGAGCATAACCGCTGTTCGTCCGCACTTTTATAAGATAGATATTACACATAAAGAGGAATTAGACAAAGTACTTAAAAATCATCCTGAGATAGACTCTGTTATACACTTTGCTGCATGGAAAGCAGTAGGAGAGTCTGTAAACAAACCTCTTAAGTACTATGATAATAATCTGAATGGAATGGCATCAGTACTTGAGGCTATGACAAATAATAACTGTCATAATCTGGTATTCTCCTCGTCATGTACAGTATACGGACAGCCAGATGTGCTACCTGTTACAGAAGCTGCTCCAATTAAAGAGGCTTTATCGCCATACGGATTTACCAAACAGGTGTGCGAAACAATGATAAAGGATGTTGTTAGATCAAACGATAACCTAAAAACTGTTGCACTAAGATACTTTAACCCTATTGGAGCGCATGAATCTACCCTTATAGGCGAATTGCCTCTGGGTGTACCGGATAACCTTATACCATTTGTAACACAAACAGCCTATGGCATAAGAGAGCAATTGAGTGTTTTTGGTGATGATTACAATACCGAAGATGGAACAGCTATTAGAGACTATATACATGTAACAGATCTTGCAAAAGCTCATGTAGCAGCAATAGAGCGACTGATAGACAATAAAAATAACGATACATTTGAGGTATTTAATGTAGGTACAGGTAAAGGAAACTCTGTATTAGAGGTGGTGAATACCTTTGAGCAGGTTACCGGAGAGAAATTAAATTATAAAATTGTAGATCGCCGTGCCGGAGATATTGAGAAGGTGTGGGCTGATACAGCTTTTGCAGAACAGCATCTTGGATGGAGAGCGGAGCTAACACTTGCAGATGCACTTAAGTCGGCATGGGAGTGGGAGAAATATATAAGAGGAGAAGAGTAGCAATTATAATTGTAAAAAAATAGCCCGATGAACTTCACCGGGCTATTTTTTATATCATATATTCTCTATGTTAAGCCACGCTTAAACGAGTCATATTAATCTTTTCAAGTTTCTTTGTCGCATACTCAATAGTTACAACAAATTCTTTATCATCTTTAGATGGCAGATCAAACATTGCATCCATCATAATTGCCTCACAAATAGATCTTAAACCTCTGGCACCCAGTTTAAACTCAACAGCTTTATCAACAATGTAATCAAGAACATCATTGTCAAACTTAAGCTCAATATTATCAAGCTCAAACAATTTAGTATATTGCTTAATAATTGAGTTTTTAGGCTCAGTAAGAATCATACGCAGAACCTCTCTGTTCAGCGGATTAAGATATGTAAGAACAGGCAGACGGCCTATTATTTCCGGGATAAGTCCGAACGACTTAAGGTCTTGAGGAGCAATATATTGTAATAGATTTTCTCTGTCAACAGCATCAGACTCTTTTGATGCGCTATAACCTACAGCCTTTGTATTTAATCGCTGACCAATTTTACGATCTATGCCATCAAACGCACCACCTGCAATAAAAAGAATGTTCTTAGTATTAACCGGAATCATCTTCTGATCGGGGTGTTTTCTTCCTCCTTGTGGCGGAACATTAACAATTGAGCCCTCTAATAATTTTAGTAGTCCCTGCTGAACACCTTCACCTGATACATCTCTGGTTATACTTGGGTTATCACCTTTTCTGGCAATCTTATCAATCTCATCAATAAAAACAATACCACGCTCAGCAGCCTCAACATTATAGTCGGCAGCCTGAAGCAATCTTGTAAGCAAGCTCTCAATATCCTCACCTACATAACCAGCTTCTGTAAGAACAGTAGCATCAACAATAGTAAACGGAACATGCAGTAACTTAGCAATAGTACGTGCTAAAAGAGTTTTTCCGGTACCAGTCTCTCCTACAAGAACAATGTTTGATTTCTCAATCTCAACATCACCTGTTTTATCCTGATTCTGTATTCTCTTGTAGTGATTGTAAACAGCAACCGAAAGATATTTCTTAGCCTCGTCCTGACCAATGATATACTCATCAAGGAATGCTTTTATCTCAGCAGGCTTTTTAACATCTACGCTATCAACGTCAAAACCATCAATATCTCTCAACTCCTCCTTAAGGATATCGTGTGCTCTGAAAACACACTCATCACAAATAAATCCTGTCTGTCCGGCAAGAAGTAAATTTGCGTCCTCTCTGGTAGTCCCGCAAAATGAACATTTATCCATATACTATACTATTTTTCAGCTGACAAATGTACTTATAATAATTTATAAATCTAAAATTGATTGATTATATGTACAATTACTTGGAGTAAAGGGTGTTTTGTGCTATTAGATGATAACTATTCTGTTTCTGACAAAGTTGGTAAATGTTAGACTTTTATGGTTAACTGTTTTAAAGATGATATATCTAATTCTTTTGCTGATATAATGCTAACGTAGTCAGCGTTACTCTTGATTGCTTGAGGTCATCTACAACGTAGTCAGCGCTACTCTTGATTGTTTGAGGTCATCTACAACGTAGTCAGCGTTACTCTTGATTGTTTGAGGTCATCTACAACGTCGCCAGCGTCACTCTTGATTGTTTGAGGTCATCTACAACGTCGCCAGCGTTACTCCCGAATGTTTGAGCCTATCGCCAACGTCGCCAGCGT
>DKJY01000115.1:0-42716 GCA_002454955.1 Bacteroidales bacterium UBA6680 | reverse complement strand
CTATCGCCAACGTCGCCAGCGTCACTCTTGATTGCTTGAGGTCATCTACAACGTAGTTAGCGTTACTCTTGATTGTTTGAAGTCATCTACAACGTCGCCAGCGTTACTCTCGAATGTTTGAGTCTGCCGCCAACGTCGCCATAGTTACTCTTGATTGCTTGATGTTAAGCCGATATAGTTTCTGTTTTTATTAGTGTTTGAAGCAGATAGTGTTGGTAAGAATAATAGCGTTGTTTCAGAATGCTAAGTCAACATATATTTAATTTCAGAGTTCTATGTTTTTTTGCAAAACCATATAAATGAACATGCTATTTTCTTGTTAAATCACCTTATCGGTTGTATTTTTCAATCCTAAACCAATTATTATTGATATGCAAACTAAAAACTTTACCAAGTCGCTGGTAGTGTTGACTTCACTCTTTTTTATGTGGGGATTTATAACCTGCATGAATGATATTTTGATACCCTATGTAAAAAAGGTTTTTGAACTAAGCAGAACTGAATCAATGCTTATACAATTTGCTTTTTTTACGGCCTATTTTGTAGGATCGCTTATATACTTTTTATTATCGTTAAAAAGAGACCCTATATCAGTAATAGGATATAAAAACGGGATAATTGCCGGACTGATTATATCAGCACTGGGAACATTACTGTTCTATCCAGCAGCTGAATTAAAGATATACGGACTGTTTTTAGGAGCACTGTTTGTTTTAGGTTTAGGATTTACGCTCCTGCAGATATCAGCAAATCCCTATGTAGCTGTTTTGGGTCCATCCGAAACATCATCCAGCAGGCTGAATTTGTCGCAAGGATTTAACTCTTTAGGAACCACCATAGCGCCTATTGTAGGTGGATATTTGGTATTCCACTACTTTGCCAAGATGGGCGATCCTCTTTTAAACAAAGCAGGAGAGGAGATACTTACCGATGCAGGAACAACAATGTCTGCAATGGGTGTACAGTTGCCATATATGATATTTACAGCACTATTTTTATGTCTTGCCGTATTAATATGGTTCTCTAAATTGCCTGAGATACATAAAGGACAGGATGAGGTTAAAGGATTTAGTGCGCTTAAGCACCGTCATCTGGTACTAGGAATGATTGCTATATTTATGTATGTAGGTGGCGAGGTGAGTATAGGTAGTGTCCTGATATCGTATATGGGAGAACTATTGGGAATGAGTGAGATGGATGCGAAATCGTATCTGGCTCTATATTGGGGAGGAGCCATGATAGGTCGTTTCCTTGGGGCAATATCGTTAAGCGATATGCGTATGGGCTTAAAGAAAGCTGCTTTAATGACATTGGTTGCTGCTGCTGTATTCCTTACAATATTCGGAATAATAAATCTTGAGCGTTCAATGACATTTACTGAGATATTACCATATATTGGATTTATAATACTTAATCTTATAATGTTCAGACTTGGTTCTGCAAAGGCATCCAGAACACTTATGATATTCTCTTTTGTTGTTATAGTAATGCTTGTTACAACTATGTTAACCACAGGTAAGGTGGCACTATGGTGTGTATTAAGTATAGGATTGTTTAACTCAATAATGTGGTCTAATATATTTACGCTTGCAATTAAAGGGCTTGGAAAATATACAAGTCAGGGATCGTCTTTATTGGTTATGATGATTCTTGGAGGAGCTATTATTCCAATAGTTCAGGGTGCTGTGGCCGATATGTTTAATGGATATCACTACTCGTTCTTTGTACCAATGATATGCTATATATATCTGGCATATTACGGATGGAAAGGACATCATGTAAAGATAAAAAACTAAGAAACAGAGATAAAACGTTTAATATGCAGAACAGAGTTGTTGCAGGAATTGATATTGGAGGAACAAATAGTATTATCTCGTTTGTTAGTTCAAAAGGTGAGATTCTTGGAGAGATAAAACTTAGCACAGTAGATTACGATATTGCTGACGATTTTGTGGATGATGCAGCATCGGCGATTGTTAAATTGTGTGAACAGAGAGAGCTTAAATTATCCGGAATAGGTATAGGTGCTCCTAACGGAAATTACTATACAGGATCAATTGAGTTTGCCCCTAACCTTAAATGGGAAGGTGTTATTCCGTTGGCAGAGCTATTTAGTAATAAGTTTGATGTTCCGGTACGTTTAACCAACGATGCAAATGCTGCTGCCATAGGTGAGATGCTCTTTGGCGGTGCGAAAGGGATGAAAGACTTTATTGTTATTACCCTTGGTACCGGATTAGGAAGTGGTATTGTAGTAAACGGTAAGGTTTTGTATGGTCACGATGGATTTGCTGGTGAATTAGGACATACAATTGTAAAGGATAGTAACAGGTTGTGCGGATGCGGTAGGTTAGGATGTCTGGAGACATATGCCTCGGCAACAGGTATTGTTACTACAATGAAGAAGTTTATTGCCGAACAGGAGAGTAGCGAGGATGCAAAACGATTTGAAGATAATACTGTTACATCGCACTCTATATATGTTCAGGCATCAAACGGGAACAATCTGGCACAAAAGGCTTTTGAATATACCGGAGAGATTCTTGGAAAGAGCCTGGCAAATACAGTGGCTCTTTTTAGTCCGGAGGCCATATTCCTGTTCGGAGGTCTGGCAAATGCAGGCGATATGATTATTGATCCGGTTAAGAGACATATGGAGGCTAATATGCTGAATATTTTCAGGAATAAGGTTGTTGTAAAGAGATCATCGTTAGATGAACATCAGGCAGCTGTTCTTGGCGCTGCTGCATTAATATGGGATATTCTAAGCCGTTAATAAAGAAGAAAAATTTATACTGATGAAGAGAACAATATATGTAGCTGTTGCAACAGCTCTAATTCTGTTAGGCTGTAAAGATAAACAGCCAATTGATTATGTAAATCCGTTTATTGGAACCGGAGGACATGGACATACTTATCCGGGAGCAACATATCCGTTTGGAATGGTTCAGCTGAGTCCCGATACAAGATTAGATGGTTGGGATGGATGTTCGGGATATCACTATTCTGATAGTATTATATACGGGTTTTCGCATACTCACCTTAGCGGTACTGGTGTATCTGATTATGGTGATATTCTGTTAATGCCAATATCAGGCGAACCTGTTTTTAATAATGGTGCTGATGGAAAACCTGGATATCGATCAGACTTTTTTAAGAAGAATGAGAACGCTTCGGCAGGATACTACTCAGTATTGCTTAATAAGGACAGGATAAACGTTGATCTTACCTCTTCGGCAAGGGTTGGTATGCACCGGTATAAGTACTCAAAGGTGAATGGAGCAGGTATTATCATAGACCTTAAACATCGCGACAGAGTATTAGAGTCGTATATAGAGATGGTTAATGATACAACTATTGTTGGTATGAGACGTAGTGCAGCATGGGCTCAGGATCAGGTTGTATACTTTTTTGCAACAACATCTGTTCCTGTATCAACATTTACAGTAAGTAAGAACGATACTGTTTACAATAATGTTAAAAAGATTGAGGGAAACAACGTAAAGGCTCATATAGCTTTTGCCGATGGTGTTGATAAGGTTCAGGTTAAGGTTGCAATATCGGCTGTTGATCTGCAGGGAGCAAAGAAGAATTATATGGCTGAAGCTGCAGGAAGAGATTTTGACGATGTACTAGAGATAAACAATAGCGAGTGGAGCAAGCAACTTAACAAAATTATTGTATCTGGTGGCGAAGAGGAGGATATAGAGACCTTTTATACAGCACTGTATCATACAATGATTGCTCCTAATCTGTTTAGCGATGTTGACGGGCGTTACAGAGCTATGGACAGAAGTATAAAGACAAATAGCAATGATGATACATACACAATATTCTCGTTATGGGATACATACAGAGCAACACATCCTCTGTATACTATACTTGAGCAGGAACGAACAAAAAGTTTTATAAACACATTTATATCTCAGTACCAGAGCGGAGGAATAATTCCTATCTGGGAGCTTGCCGGAAACTATACCGGATGTATGATTGGTTATCATGCCATTCCTGTAATTGCAGATGCATATTTAAAGGGAATATATACAGAGAACGATTCGTTGCTTCTTGCAGCAATGATACATAGTGCAGATCAGGATCATCTGGGACTAGAGCACTATAAAGAGTACGGATATATATCGTTGAGTTCTGATGCAGAGAGTGTATCAAAAACACTGGAGTATGCGTTTGACGATTGGTGTATAGCACAGGTTGCTAAAAAGATGGAGCGCAATGATGTCTATGAGAGGTTTATTAAGAGAGCTCAATCATATAAGAATATTTTTGATCCGGAGTCTAAGTTTATGCGACCTAAATTAAACCAGACCTGGAAAGCTCCTTTTGATCCTACAGAGGTTGATTTTAACTATACAGAGGCAAATTCATGGCAATATAGCTTCTATGTACCTCAGGATATATATTCGCTTATAGAGATGCATGGTGGCGATGATAGTTTTGTAGCAATGCTTGATTCTATGTTTAGAACTACTGCAAAAACATCGGGCAGACATCAGGCAGATATTACAGGGCTGATAGGGCAGTATGCGCATGGCAACGAACCTAGCCATCATATGGCATATCTTTATAACTATGCTGGTCAGCCTTGGAAAACACAGGAGATGGTACGCAGAATAATGCGTGAACAGTATACAAATAAACCTGATGGTCTTTGTGGTAATGAAGATTGCGGTCAGATGTCGGCATGGTACGTATTTAGCGCAATGGGATTATATCCTGTGAATCCGTCTAATGGCGAATATATTATAGGTAGTCCAATATTTGACAGGGTAAGAATATACTTTGAGAACGGAAAGAGCTTAAAGATATGGAGTAACCCATCAGAGAAACGTAAATATGTAAAAGCAACATCGCTGAACAGAAAAGAGTTTAACAATAACTATATTACACATAAACAGCTGATGGAGGAGGATTTGCTGGTTATAAAACTTGTTGATGAGCCATATAAAAAGTGGGGTGTTGGCAAAGATAAACGTCCGTCGTCGGCAATAACTGAACATAAGATAATACCGCTGCCATTTGTAACAGGTGCATCAAGAACATTCCGCGACAGTACTGTTGTTACATTAGGAAGCATTGATAAGAGTGCTAAGATTTACTACTCATTAACAAACAGAAGGAATAGTTTTAAAGAGTATACAGAGCCATTTACAATATATGATAAAACAACACTATACTTTTACTCGGAATCTGAACAAGGTAGGAGTAAGCAGCTTACATCTGTATTTCATAAAACTCCTACCGATGTTAATATTAAGTTGACAAATAAGTGGCACAGACAGTATATGGCAGGTGGTAACGAAGCTTTAATTGATGGAATTACAGGTGCTCCAAACTTCAGAACCGGCGATTGGCAAGGGTTCTATATAAAAGATCTTGAAGCTGAGATTGTATTTGACAAGATTAAATATCTGCACGAGATAAGTATAAATTGTATTCAGGATGCACGATCGTGGATCTTTATGCCTAAGTATGTTGATTTTTATATATCAATTGATGGTGAGAATTACACTAAGTTGTTTACAGATATGAACACTACTCCTGATGATGATACAGAGGTTAGTATATATACCTTTAAAACAAGGTTTCCTTATCGTAGAGCAAAATCGATAAAGGTTGTGGCAAAGAATCCGGAGATATGTCCGGAATGGCATCCTGGAGCAGGTCTTGGAGCATTTATATTTGCTGACGAGATAACATTTAAGTAGAGGTAATTTTACTATATATAGAATCCGAATCTCAGCATGAGATTCGGATTCTTCTGTTTTTATAATAATCTATTAACGGAAACCTTTGTGTATTGATCGTTTTAATAGTTTCATTGAAGGATAGGCTTCATAAACCCTTCTGTTTTGACTATGAGGAATGAATTGTTCTGTATCATCAGGATTTCCGAAAGCGCCCTCTTGTTTCAGATCATTAATCAGATCATCAATCATATGTTTATCTCTATCCCAGAAAACAAAGAGGTGTACAAATGTGCGTTTTCTTATACCCTCGGTTCCTGTGCTGGACTCAATTTCTATAGGCAGTGAGTATTTAAACATTATTTCGTCAATAGGTTTTCTGAATATTAGTGATGTACCTCCGTTAGGAGCTCTTTGTAGCCATATATTCAGATTGTTTAGTTCTGATTGTAGCTCCTTAAATTTATCCTCAGCGTATCTGCACAACTCCATTGTTCTTACTGATCTATCAACAAATCCGTTTATACCACCATTTGCAATCAGATTCCAAAGTATCATTGCTGATAGCCCGTTTCTTGATCCGGCAAATGTTGTATCAGGCGATCCAAGATAGTCTGGTGTAGCAACAGGTGTAATAAGGTATTTATTCTTTGTCATATATATACCTGTTGGTGCCGATGCACTTGGCCATTTATGACCACTGGTAACAATTGACATTACCTCCTTATTTCTAAAATCGAAACACGGAGCAAGTTCTGATTTGTTTAACCTGTTATTCTCAACAGCCATCTCTACAAAAGGCATTAGTGATGCTCCTAAGGCACCATCAACATGTATCCAGTAACCTCTTCTGTGGTCTTTCTTAATGTTTCTGTTAGAGTCCAGATAAAAGACCTCTCTGTTTATAAGATTGTTTGCCTTAAATATTGGTTGTAGCTTTTCACATGCAGTAGGAATATCATCATATGCTCCTTTAAACGTTGTTCCGTAATTGAAACAGATAAAAGGAACATAACCCTTATCTGTAAAGAATTTTACAAGTATAACCAGATCCTCAATAATAACAGATCCGTGTTCGTCAACAGGAACAGTGTCCGGCCATTTATCTCCCAATGGGCTTTTCCATCCTTTTTCGTGTGCAATCTGAGCAAATGTTTTCATCTGCATTGCATGTACAGCTTTTGCTAATGAGTAGTGTGCAGCTTCTGAATAGAATGCTACAGGCGTATATTTATTAGGGTTAATATTGTTACTAATTTTGGGTGGACAAAGTGTCTCTTCATTCATTTCATCAACAACTAAGCTATAACCAGATAGGTAATCGCGTGCCGACAGAACAGCATATAGGTTACCCTCTGTACTACCCATTGATAATACATAACCCCAGTAAGATTCTTTATATTTCTCATATTCTGTTGATGTAAGATACTCTGTATCGCTTGCTATGCTATCTCTTTTAGGTTTTGGTAATGATGGCCATTGTGCATGCCATAGAGAGGCAAAGAAATCTAACACACCTCTTTCTGCCTGTTTTGCATTAACAGTAAAGTAGCCGTTCTTAAAAGGATCGCCAATATTATTCAAACTCATGTTTAAGAATGAAGACATTTCTTTACTGATATTAAACTGTTCTACACATTGATATCCAATAAATTCATCTCTCTGATTAGTGTAGTAGTTCTTCATTATCTCTAACGACTTCTCCCTATCATTACCTTGTCCGTCAGGAGGAAGTTGTGCATATTTTTCCGGCATTACTTTTTGTTGTTCAGGATATTCACAACTACGCTTGTTATACACAGTAAGCGGATTCTCTGTTGGCGGTTCAATAATGTAGCCGTTAGGGTACTTATCGTGATTGTTGCTTTTGGCAACATTTGGTACCTGCGTAGACCATGGTTTATCTGATGGCCCAAAATTAGGATCTACATAGTTTGAATCTTCAATAATAGGACTTGCAATCTTTTCTGGGCGGGTAATTACCTTTGTGGTCTCTTCACTATTCATAATTTTTAGTTTTTGTATACATATAGCATCAGATTACTATATGATGGAGATTATACCTATACTATTAAATATACTAAAAATTGTGAAGAATAACTTCCTAATGTTTGTTTATCATGTAGTTGTTTAAGACAGTATTAAATTATAATAGCGGAGCAAATATTCTGGAGAACGATTCAAGTACCTTAATAGATTTCCTTCTTCGTCGCCAGTTGCGCTGAGATAATTGTTTACTGTTGCTGATATCTTTCTTGAACTCTATCAGCAACTCCTTTGCAATTCTGTTACTATATATCATGGCATTAACCTCAAGGTTCTGTTCAAAACTTCTGAAATCTACATTAGCAGTACCAATACTTGATAAAACCTCGTCAACAACAAGAACCTTGGCATGTGTAAATCCATTTTTAAATAGGTATACATTTATATTTGCATCAAGAAGCTCTGATATATACGATTTTGAACTTAATGAGACTATAGGAGAATCGGCTTTAAACGGAATTATAATATTTACCTCAACACCACTTAACGATGCTGTTTTAAGTGCCTGAAGTATACTCTGTGTTGGAAGTAAATATGGTGTGGATATGCAGATATTTTTTTTAGCAGTTGCTATTGCTGCAAAGTAAGCATCCATTATATATGCGCTCTCAGAATCTGGTCCGCTTGATATAATTTGTAGCATATCATTACCACTCTTTTTATGTTCCGGAAAGTACAATTTTTCGTCGCTCAGTATCTCATCGCTTAAGTAGTACCAATCTGTAATGAATATCAGGTTTAGTGAATCAACAGCTTCGCCATCTATTCTCATATGTGTATCGCGCCACTGACCAAGTTCATTGCCATATATATACTTGTCTGCAATGTTTATACCACCCATAAATCCCGTAATACCGTCAATAACAATTATCTTTCTGTGATTTCTGTAGTTTATCTTGCTTGTTAGTTTTCCGAATCGTACAGGAAGAAACGGAAATATCTCTATCCCTTCTCTTTTGAGTTCATCAACATATTTATTACTCAAACTAAGGCTGCCAACATGATCATATATTACCCTGATTTTTACTCCCTCTCTCGCTTTTTTAATAAATAGTTGTTTTAATCTGTCGGCAACATCACCATCTTCTATTATATAATATTCAAAGTGGATAAATTTTTTGGCTTTAGATAGTTGATCAAATATCTCTTTATAAGTATTATACCCGTTCTGAAGAATTGTAATACTATTGTTTGATGTAAATCTTGATTTGCTATTGTTTATAAGTAATTTTATTATGTTTAGTTTACTGTATAATGCTTCTGATAACTCAATTCCTTCAATTTTCTCTAAATCAGGAATAAAAAGAGGATCCATCTTTTTTATAAGTTTTGCATCTATAGCTCTCTTATCATCAAATAGTCTCTCCTTTTTAAGGTATCTGCCAAAAAATATATATGTAACTATTCCGGCAATAGGAATCAGAACAATAACCATTAACCAGGCTATTGTTTTAATAGGAGCTCTGTTTTGTCTGATAAGGGTAACAGACATTAGAAAAACCATAAGGTAATACAATAGTACAATAATAACAGAGCTATGTTCCTCTAATAAATTCCAAAAGAAAAAAGGCTGCATAATAGGCTATTAAATACATCTATAAATTTATTAAAAATATGGAATTGAACAATCTAAAAATATACTTGTTTGTGTAGAGAAATTTAAATTTTTTAATGATGGAGATTAGAGAGAAAGTTCTGGAAGTGTTGAAAAATGCTGAACAACCTTTAAAAGCCGGAGAGATTGCAGAGGTAGCTGCAGTTGATAAAAAGGATGTAGATAAAGCAATTAAGGTGTTAAAAACGGAAGGTACTATTGAGTCACCAAAACGTTGTTTTTACTCAGTAAAGGAGGATTAACAGTTCTGGTGATTAAAGAGATTGAAAAAATGCAGTATTTAACTGCATTTTTTATTTTATCTGAATCATCTCATATACTCTACAAGATCTGGCGCACAATCCGCAACCAATACACTCATCTTCGTTAATTGTTGGAGCTGAGAATATATCTTTCTGTGATATTGCTCCTGTTGGACATGCCGATAGTGTAGGACATGCATGATTTTTTGGACAATACTGTTCCCTGACAATTGCAACTTTACCCATAAAACTAAATTTTATGCAAATATACAAAAATCTAGATATGTAAATGTGTTTTATGGGATATTATTTAAATTCCGAAGATATCTTTGTTGCAATATCTTTAAACTCCTCTTCTGACAGCTTAAGCTTAGGATTAGAGAAGTTAATATCTGTTTCGTCATTTAACGGAACCAGATGTATATGAGCATGAGGAACCTCAAGCCCTAATACAGCTACACCAATCCGTTTACACTCTATAACTTTCTCAATTGCTCTGGCAACACGTTTTGCAAAAAGAAACATGTTCGCATACTCTTCATCGTTTATATCAAATATATAGTCAGTCTCTTTTTTAGGTATTACCAATGTATGACCTTTACCCAACGGAAAGATATCCAGAAAAGCGTAGAAATTTTCGTTTTCAGCAATCTTGTATGAAGGTATTTCTCCTTTAACAATTTTAGAAAATATAGATGCCATAATACTGATTATTTGATTATACTGAGATGTTAATTATTTCAAACTGCATTAGTCCTGAAGGAACCTTAATTTCTACAACATCACCTACCTTCTTACCAAGTAATCCTTTTGCAATAGGAGTAGATACTGATATCTTCATCTCTTTAAGGTTAGCTTCGCTCTCAGAAACAATAGTATACTCCATCATAGCATTATTCTTTAGGTTTTTTAGCTTTACCTTATTAAGAATCTGTACAGACGATGTGTCAATCATCTTCTCGTCAAGAACACGAGAGTTAGCAATAACATCTTCAAGCTTTGATATTCTTAGTTCAAGTAATCCCTGAGCTTCTTTTGCTGCATCATATTCAGCGTTCTCTGATAAATCGCCTTTATCTCTTGCTTCAGCAATTTGTTGACTTATATTTGGACGTTCAACCGTTTTTAGTTGTTTCAATTCATCCTGAAGTTTCTTTAAACCCTCTTCAGTAACATAAGATATTTTTGACATGATATCCTCCTTATTTCAAATTTAAATTATTGATCGGTGTGACAAAAAAATAAAGGTCGCAATACAAATACTCCGATCTGGTTAACTAACTATTTACTTAGTGACTATTAAAAAATAAAAGAATTCCGAATATAAATCAGAACCCTTTCCGATACAAAGATAAACAATATATTTTAATGCTTTCAGTATATGTTTACTATACTGATTTAAAAATGTTTACGTTCAAGAATTATAGATTTTATAACGGCATCCTTCAGATCAAAAGGTTCCTTATTCCTATAGTATTCCTCTTCTTCCTGTTTCTCTTCAAAAGTGAATATTCTGGTATCTTTCTTCTCTACCTGTTTTGACTTTTCGGGAACAGTTTTTTCACTGAATGTAGGAGGTTCAGGCACCGATTCATATCTCTGAGCTCTATTAGCTGATATCGACTCAAAAATATCCTGTTCACTTGTTTTGGTATCAACACCAAATATATCGTCAAAAACAGAATCTGTTACACTCCTTTTTTTTGGTTGCTGTCTCTGATTTGGTTTCTTCTTCTTGCGCAAAGCAGAAGCAGCCAAAAGAATTATCGTTATAACTATATAAATAATATTTCCGAAATCTTCCATCGTTATCTTCTTCCTTTTTTTCTTCTTCGCTCTCTTTTTCGAGCGGCTTTAGCATTCTTTTTTATACGTTTTCTAACCTTCTTACTCTGGTTTTTGAGATGTTTTTTTTTAAGTCTTTCCATCTCTTTTTTAGCCTTTTTCTCACGTCTGGTAAACTCCCTTGGCTTCTCCATTTGCCTTGCCAGACGCTTTTTATGTGCTTTTACAGCCTTATTTCTAACCTTTACAGATTGTCCTTTCTTACCAAAAACATCTTTATTTGCAGATTGGCAATAAGATTGTTCTGCAGAGAAAAACAGGACTAGAAAAAAATACAAAAAGTATACACAACGCTTACCCATAATTAAATCAAATACTTTTGTATTATTATTCGTTATAAATATAGTAAAAGATATTGAGCATTGGCGTACAAATTTTCTATTTTTGCCTGTTAGCAAAAGGTTTGGTAGCTTTGCTATTATTTATAACAGAATAAAGATTACATGTTATGAGACAGTTTAATACTAATATATTGCAAAAAATACAACGAGTTGCTGTAGTACTTATGTTAATAGTTGTGGCTTCAGCATGCAAGAAGGATTCGGTTCACCCTATACCTACAATACCAGTAAACTTTAGTGTAAATATAAATTTGCCAGAGTTTAATACTCTTACTGCAATAGGTAATTCTAAGATAATCTATAAAGGGTTTTATGGTTATAACAAACATGGAATAATACTGTACAGAGCTTCGTTAACAGAGTTCTATGCGTATGATGCAACTTCGCCGGAAGATTTATCATCATCTGTTGAGTTGAGTAAATCGGTACCTACTGCAACATGCCCAAAGACAAAGCGGGTATACCTGCTTACTAATGAGGGGTTTTCGAATGAAGGGGGACATCCGTTGAAGCGATATAATGCTTCATTGAATGGTACAACGCTGTATGTGTATAATTAGGAAGCCTAAATATTATAGTAGTTTAAGCAAAACGTGATAAAACAAACTCTTTATCGTTCTCTAATTGTAGCTTTAATTCATTAATATTTTCGAACTTCATCTCTTCTCTTACATAAAAGTGGAGGTTAACGGCAATGTTATGCCCGTATACATCTGCATCAAAATTAAACAGGTGAACCTCAATTGATAGTGAATCGTCACCCTCAATTGTAGGTCGGGTACCTATATTCATCATACCAAAATACCTGTTCCCATCAAGATCAACTGATACACCATACACACCACTTTTAGGAACAAGTTTAAAAGGGTGATTTAATAGAAGATTGGCTGTTGGAAAACTGATCTCTCGGCCTAACTGTCTGCCTTTAACTATGGTTCCGCTAAGGCAATAGTTATATCCTAAAAGATCAGCAGCTAGCTCTGTATTGCCATCTAATAAACAGTTTCTTATTATTGTAGAGCTTATTTTGCGTTCGTTAAGATTCTTACTGCCTAATTTGCTTATAGTAAAACCATATTTCTCGGCACAATCACTTAATGTCTCAAAATTACCTTCTCCGTTTTTTCCAAATGAATGGTTGTGACCTACAATTAAATGGTTAATGTTTAGCTTGTTAACAAGATATTTTTCAACAAACTCGCAAGCACCTAACGATGCAAATTGCCTGTTAAACGGGATTATAAAAAGATTATCTATACCATGTTTCTCAAGTAAAATAATCTTTTCCTGTATAGTAGTTAGAAATCTTAATTTATCAGCACCCTCTTTTTGTAAAACAACTCTTGGATGAGGCCAGAAGGTTATAACTAAAGACTCCTTACCTCTCTCTCTGGCAACCCTCTTTAGTTCATCAAGAAGAAATTTATGACCAATGTGCACACCATCAAAAATACCAATGGTAGCAACAACATCATTAGCCTCTACTGTATCAAGATCTCTATATATTTTCACAGTTCAAATCTATATTTTTAGCAAAATTAAGAATAATGTCAGTACTGCCAATAAAACGTTTCAGCTGTTAACAGACATTTTTATTACTGTTGATCAAAACAAAAGTATCTATAATAAGTTTATTTTATATTTATATAACCATGCATGTGATTCTTAATCACCGCAACTAAATAACGTAACCGGTTTATACCATTACAAAATAGTTATAAGAAGCAAATGAAGGTAATTTAACAGTGATAAATCCCGAAAAAAAATTACTTTTGACACTAAAAAGCAACAATTGATATTCGTAATGGGGAATTTTAACAAAAACATTATTCTTTTACTATTTGTAGCCACAATACTCCTTTCATGTGCTAGAAGAAACCCAAATGAGTATTCAATAGAGATTAAACGTAATATCAATAACGATTTTATATCGTTGTGTCAGGTTTATCCAGATTCATTGGTTGAGCTTGCTATTGATTCAGATGCAGAGGCATACAGATATAAAGAGGTTGTGAAACACTCTAAGTATCTGGTAATAAAAACAAAATCAGAGAACATTCCTATAATTGTTAATCCTGGAGATAAGATTAACGTAATACTTAATAACTCAATTGATGATCATGTAATTACAGGATCAGAGGAGACTCAAACATTCTTGTTGTTAAAAAAGAAGAGCAGAAATTGTATTGCAACATTAAACAGTTTGCATAAACAGTTTCTTGATAATATGATGGCAGATAATGTTGATTCGGTAAGATTGTCGCTAAAAAATATTGCCGACAGTATTATAGGTAATCACAAGAGAGAGGTAGAGACATATATATATGATAATAGAGACAGATTATCTGCACTTCTGGCGTTGGGAGAACGATATGATAATAACAGATTTGTTCTGAATCGCAATTCAGATGTTGAACTGTTTTTTATGGTAGACTCTATGCTTGAGCAAAAATTTTCTGATTACGGTTTCTTTAAACATTTTCATAAAGAGGTTAACAGGATAAAGAGCGATATACATTATAGAGAGAGTAATGCTGACTCTGTGAACATAGGAAGCAGACCTCCTGTTATTGTACTACCTGATACTGCCGGGGTAAAGAGATACCTGCCTATATACGGTGGAAAGAATATTTACCTTTGTTTCTTTAATACAGATAGTAACCAGTTTAAGAGCGAGCTTGCTATAATAAAGAAGATTCAGGAGCAGAGTAAAGCTAAGAGAATACAGTTCTATATTGTATGGTTAGAGAAAGATATTGATAAATTTAAAGATATTATAAATAGATATTTGCCTATTGGAGTTAATGTATGTGATACATTGTCGGCAGAATCTGATTATATGAGAGATTATGGTATTGGAGCATTACCTACCGGATTTCTGATAAACAGATATGGAAGGCTTTCAGAATCGCATATAAGGGCAAAGGAGTTATTACTTAAAATAGAAACTATAAAATAACCTTAGACTATGAAGCGTATATATTTATTTGCAATATGTGCACTAGCTTTAGTAGCATGTAAACGTAGTAATGTAAGTATTCAAGGAACATTTACAGGTACCGAATATGATAAAGTAATTGTGTCTGAAATTACAACACGAAAGAATACTATTATCGATACTGTTGATATTAAAAATAATAAGGAGTTTAACTATTCCGGGAATATTACTGAGCCAATGTTTGTATCTATGAAAAGTTCTGGCGGTGATGTAATAAATCTGCTTGTTAACCCGGAAGAGAATCTGAAATTTAGTGTTGGTAATAATTTTATTACCACTTTTGATGTTCAGGGATCAAAAGATTCTGAACTTATGGTTGAGGCAGCGCAGAACCTTTACAAAACAGAATATAGTATTGATTCTTTACAAGCAATATTTGCTAAAGAGAGTCTTGCAGGAACGTTATCTTCTGAAAGAAAGAAGGAGATGGATAAGATTTACATGAGCCTGTTTGCAAAGCAGAGAAGCTATTCGCGTAGATTTCTTAACGAGAACCATAATTCATTGGCATCTATATTTGTAATATATCAAAAGTATAGTCGCGATAAGAGATATATATTAAATAGGTCAAACGACCTGCCATTTATAAAAATGGTTGTAGACTCATTAAGTGCAAAATATCCTAAAAACAGAAGGGTAGCAGTACTTAAGAAAGACTATTCAGAGATGGAGAGTACATATAATGCATCTGTTGTTGCCGACTATATGAGCAGTACAGAGTCGTCGTTACCGGATCTGAAGTTGCCTGATGTAAAAGGAGACAGCATAAGCCTTAACTCTGTTAATAGTAAGCTTAAGATGCTGTATTTCTGGTCTGCATCTAATAAAAACTGTGTATTGTTCAATAATACATTAAAGTCTATATACAAAAAATATAAGAACAGAGGGTTTGAGATATATGCGGTATCGCTTGATGCTGATAACGAAGGGTGGAAGAAACTTGTTAAGTTTGATCAATTAAACTGGATAAACGTTAACGATGCGAATTTCCCTAATAGCTTACAAACACGTATCTGGAATATACAGCAGGTACCATCGTATTTTCTGATAAACAACAAAAACGAGATTGTAGGAAAGAATCTTACAATGAAAAAGCTTGAGATACGAATAGAGAATCAACTTAAATAATAACGGTGAGTAGAGATAAGATTTATTTTGCATCTGATCTGCATTTGGGGTTGCCCGGATATGCAGAGAGTAGAGATAGAGAGAGGCTGTTTGTAAAATGGCTGGATGAGATAAAACATGATGCACAAAAGATCTTCCTGTTGGGTGATATCTTTGATTTCTGGTTTGAGTGGAAACGAGTTGTGCCCAGAGGTTTTACCCGTTTTCTTGGTAAGATTGCAGAGCTGTCTGATTCCGGCATCGAGATACACTTTTTTATAGGTAATCATGATGTATGGATGTTTGATTACTTGCAGGATGAACTTAATGTAGTTATACATAGAGAGCCTTTTACATTGCTGGCTGGTAATACAAAAGTATATCTGGCACATGGCGATGGATTAGGACCTGGTGATGGCGGATATAAGATGCTAAAGAAGGTATTCCATAATAGAATATTGCAATGGCTTTTTGCAAGAGTACATCCTAACTGTGCAGTATGGATAGCAAACAGATGGAGTGTCTCAAGCCGATATAGTCAGGATAAACCAGTATCTTTTGGTAAAAAGGAGTGGCTGTATCAGTATGCAGAATCTGTTCTTGATAAAGAGTATTTTAACTATTTTATATTTGGTCACAGACACATCCCTGAAGTTATTGATATGGAGAAGGGAGCAAAATACGTTAATCTTGGAGATTGGATAAGTAATAACACTTTTGCAGTGTATCATAACGATACCATAGAGCTAAAGAGTTATATATAGATATAATAAACCACATATATTTAATGAAACGAGCATGAGAATAGTTTCCATATATGAAAGAAATTGAATCATGTGAGTTCCATCTGGCAACTGAAAAATAAATTTTAAACAGATGAAGCAGTACTTAGAGCTTGTACAACATGTACTTGAAAATGGTATAAAAAAGGAGGATAGAACCGGAACCGGAACAATAAGTGTTTTTGGGTATCAGATGCGATTTAATATGGCCGAAGGATTTCCGTTGGTTACAACAAAGAAGTTGCATACAAAATCTATAATACATGAGCTGCTTTGGTTTCTTAAAGGTGATACAAATATTAAGTACCTGCAAGATAATAATGTAAGAATATGGAATGAGTGGGCCGATGAGAATGGTAACTTGGGACCTGTATATGGTAGCCAGTGGCGTTCATGGCATGGAGCCAACAATAAAACATACGATCAGATATCAGAGGTTATAGAGTCAATAAAGAATAACCCTGACTCAAGAAGACATATAGTAAGTGCATGGAATGTTGCAGAGATTGATAATATGGCTCTTCCGCCTTGTCATATAATGTTTCAGTTTTATGTTGCTAACGGAAAATTGTCTTGCCAGTTATATCAACGAAGTGCCGATATCTTTTTAGGTGTACCATTTAATATTGCCTCATATGCACTGTTGCTTTATATGATGGCTCAGGTGACAGGTTTAGAACCGGGTGAATTTATACATACACTTGGCGATGCTCATATATATACAAATCATATTGAGCAGGCAAAACTGCAGGTTTCCAGAGAACCAATGAGATTGCCTCAGCTTAAGTTGAATGAGGATATAAAATCGATATTTGATTTTGAGTATAATGATTTTGAGATTGTGAACTACAATAGTCATCCGCATATAAAGGGTGATATTTCAATATAACGGAGACCTTGTAATATGAATATATCAATTATAGTTGCCATAGCAAACAATATGGCTATAGGCAAAGATAACGATCTGATATGGCATATATCAGAAGATCTTAAGCGATTTAAATCAATAACCAGTGGTAACACAATTATTATGGGTCGCAAGACGTATGAATCGATAGGACGCCCACTGCCAAAACGCAGAAATATTGTAATATCACGAAACAGAGATCTTAGCATTGAAGGTGCAGAAGTTGTTAACTCACTTGATGAAGCTCTGAGATTGACTGAATCAGAGAACGAAGTATTTATTATTGGAGGTGGAGCTATATATAAAGAGGCAATGCCACTTGCAGACAGATTATACCTTACCAGAGTAGATATATCGCCAGAGGCAGATATCTTTTTTCCAGAGATAGATTATAATGAATGGAAGGAGATATATAACAGACAAAGTAAACAGGATGATATAGAGTATACATTTATTGATCTGGAACGAATAAGATAAAAAAGCACAGGATGCCTCTGGGCATCCTGCTGTTGTTGTAAAAGTGTGGTTTTTGCTTTATGCTTCCATATACTGATAATTTTATTTAAAATAATTTAATAATTTTCTCTTCAAACTTCTCGTACTCCTGATCAAGCATCTCTATCACAAGACTTCCGTCAATTAACTCCTCCGGAATACGCGATCTCTTTATTGTTCGATCATAATTTCCGGCAACCTGATACTCCTCAAATAGTACCTGATGTACTTGCCCCCATTCATCTATCAGTTTACCTTTAACTATACAATCCTCTTCAAGATCATACTCAATATATATATCGGCTTGTGCGTAAAAATCCTTTAATCGTGGATCAATCTCTGATGTATCGCGTTTTATATCTATTTGATACATCCCTCGTTTCTGTTTCCTTACGCGTTGCCCGTTAACCATATCTGTATTACTTAATGCAAGCAGAGGATATCTTACATATGGGCTGTACCATTTATATGATACATTTCTGTGCTGAAAAGAACGTTTCTCTCCCTTCATATGTATATTACGAACCGACTTAATACGTAATACATTTTCAAACTCCTGCCCGTCGGGGAGTACTAACTTGCCCCAACCATCGGTTTTAAACATATAATCACCCTCAATTACACCTGCTGTTAACCCCTGTTCGTAATATTTCCCGCTTATCGGACCTCTCTTCTCAATTCCGTATACAAGCGGAAAGCAAAGTTTTAAAATTGGGTCGGTATATCGTACAACCGAATCGCTACGTGAATATGCATAACCTACATTTAAAATACTATCGCGCGATATATCAAAGAAGAAACTGTAGTTAAATTCTTTAAGTTCTAACTTAACATCACCAAGAAACCACCCTTTGTAATAGTAGTTTATGGTATCCATTTTGGTATCTACAGTATCGTACAGCATGAGTTTAGAGAAGTCCCAAACAATATTCTGTCCTGAGTCTCCGGGTTCTGTATAGTCAATCATAGCCATTTTGCTGGCTATTCCCGGTTTATAGGCGTTTTTAGAAAAGGTAAGGGTTGGTTGTGCCGCTGTGGATAGGGCTGCAATAGTACATATGAGTACAACAAAAAGCTTTTTCATAACATAAATATTACTGGTAATCAATAACTACTATATACAAGTTATGAAAAAGCTTTTTACAAGTCAATAGCTATTACAAATTCTTTTTATTTGAAGAGTAGTATGTAATAGATAAAAATATTCCAATATATACCAAAGCAACAGGAATTGTAACATAAAGATTTACAGGATCTGTAAGCTGAGGTATTGGTGAGGCTCCTCCCTCTACAGTCATCCCTGATGAACTCATAAGCATATTTGTGAAATCAGGAAGTGGAGTAAGGTTAGATATTATCTTTATTGGAAAATACTCAGTAACACTATTAGCTATAGATGCATTAATAATTATGCGGAAAATCCACTCAACAAGTATTGCGTAACACAAATAGAGAACAATACTTAATGCATTGTTTCTTAAAAGTGTTGATATCATCATACCTAGTGCCATATATGCAAATGTTTGTACCAAATACACAAGCATTACCTCAGAACCATCCCAGAAGCTAACAAGGTCAAAATCTGTTGTATATATTAAACCTACAACTGATGTAGCTATAAATGTTATAATAAAAGCGTATATGCTAAGTATGCCAAGCATAATAACTTTTCCTGTAATGATATTTGATCTGCTTTGTCCGCAAAGAACTTGCTGTCTGAATGTCTTATATGAAAATTCGTTACCTGTAATTATTATTGCTATTAAACCTAAAAACAGGTTAAACCACGATGCTATCCATGGAACTACCGACCATGCATTAGGAAATTTATAAATACTTCCACCAAGTGATATCCCATTTATGCTTGCAGCCGATACTCCGGCAACTGTGAGTGCAAAAAGAAAAAAATGTACAATCACAAGCACATTAAATCCGGCAAACGACGATTGCTTAAGCCACTCTATCTGTAATAATTTTTTCATTGTCTACTTAAATTACATTAATTAACTACTTAATAATCTCCATAAAATGCTTCTCAAGATCGTTCTTAACAGCGTCAATCTTAAGCAGAGTGTAACCAAGCTCATATGAGCGTTTACTAATCTGTTCAATACTATCCTCAGATGTAACTGTAACATTAATGGTCTTGTCATCAATCTCCTCAAAAGAGTGAATTAGTTTATCCTTTTCAAGATCAATACCAAGTAGTTTTGCCTCTTTGCAAACAAGAGTGAATTTTGGCGATGCATCAAGCAGATTCGTTACCTTACCTGATGCTAGCAGATTTCCTTTTTTTAGAATGGCAACATGCGTACATATCTTTTCAACCTCACTTAATATATGGCTGGCAAGTATTATTGTTTTTCCCTTTTTAGCTTCATTAATAATAATCTCTCTAACCTCTGATATTCCTTCCGGGTCAAGTCCGTTTGTTGGCTCATCCAATATAAGTACATCCGGATCGCCAAGCAGACAAGTTGCAAGAGCTAAGCGCTGCTTCATACCTAACGACATTGTCTGAAAAGCCCATTTTCTGCGATCATAAAGCTTAACCAACTTAAGAACTCTGGGTATGTCAGATTCCGGTACCCCTTTTATCTTGGCATATATCTTAAGGTTTTTTACTAAAGATAAATACGGATAGAAGTTTGGTGTCTCCAGAAGGATACCCATACTCTTCATAAGCTCGGGTTTGTAATCCTGATCAAACCATGTAAAGCTACCTGAATTAGCATTAATAACACCTGTAATAACAGCAAGGGTTGTTGTCTTACCACTTCCGTTAGGACCAAGTATACCCCATATCTCACCTCTGTTTATGGTGGTATGAAGATTTTTAATAGCAGTGATAACACCATACTTCTTGGTTATGCCACTGCACTGTAGAATTGTTTTACTCATATAATATAGTTATTAGGTTATATCAACATAAAGTTAGGGCTGATGTAATAATATCTGAAATATAAAAAAAGCTGTCTCATTTAGGACAGCTTTAATGATAATATGTTTAATCTTAATTACCTAATTCCGATATAAATTTAATCCTAACAAGCCTAACCTCCTCTTCAGAGTAGTCCTCTTCGCCAAGCTCATCAAGCGCATCGGCAATAGATTCCGATTCGGCATCCTCTTTAAAGTAATCGTATATATCGTCTATCTTATCTTCATCCATTACCTGTTCCAGGTAGTAAGTAATATCCAGCTTTGTACCAGAATTAATAATAGACTCTACTTCGGTAAGCAGATCGTCCATTGTTACCTTCTTAGATTCTGCAATATCGTCAAGAGGCATCTTTCTGTCAATAGCCTGAATAATGAACACCTTCATTCCCGACTTTTTAACAACAGATTTAACAACCATATCCATTGGTCTTACAATATCTCTCTCCTCAACATATTTTGCAATAAGGTTAATAAACTCCTTACCATATTTTTTAGCCTTACCTGTTCCAACACCAGATATGTTCTGCAACTCCTCTACGGTGATAGGAAACTGAATAGACATATCTTCTAGTGATGGATCCTGGAAGATAATAAATGGCGGAAGATTTAATTTCTGAGCAATCTTACGTCTCAGATCTTTCAGAATAAGGAATAACTCTTTATCAACCACAGCAGCTCCGGCCGATGGAGTAGGTCCAACACCTATATCATCGCCTTCAGCATACTGATGATCCTCTACCATCTTTATGCTATATGGCTCCTTAATATATTTTTGTCCTGATTCTGACAGATTAAGAAGTCCGTAATTCTCAATATCTTTATTTATTAGGTTATGAATTAACCCATGTTTTATTACAGCATTCCAGAATTTAGCATCTTTATCTTTTCCTGAGCCAAAAACATCAATGGTATGATGATTATATGACTTTACATTAGATGTTGCATTTCCGGCAAGTATATTAGATATATGATCTGACTTGTATTTCTGATTAACAGCCATAATACACTCAAGAACCTTTACAATATACTCTTGCCCCTCAAACTCAGTTTTCGGATTCAGGCAGTTATCGCAATTGCCGCAGCCGGTATCCATATTCTCGCCAAAATAGCTAAGCAGTAGTTTTACCCTGCATAGTGCCGACTCAGCATATGTTGCAGTTTCTGTAAGAAGTTGTTTACCAATTTCTGCCTCAGCAACAGGTTTCCCTTGCAGAAATTTTTCAAGCTTAATGATGTCCTTATAGCTGTAAAAAGTTATACAGCGTCCTTCGCCACCATCTCTTCCTGCACGACCAGTTTCCTGATAGTACCCTTCAAGACTTTTTGGGATATCGTAGTGTATAACAAATCTTACATCGGGTTTGTCAATACCCATTCCAAAAGCAATAGTTGCAACAATTACGTCAACCTCCTCCATAAGGAATTTATCCTGATTTCCTGAGCGTGTTGTTGCATCCATTCCGGCATGGTAGGGTAATGCCTTAACACCATTCACCTTTAAAACCTCAGCAAGCTCCTCAACCTTTTTTCTGCTTAGGCAGTATATAATGCCACTCTTGTTAGTGTTGGCCTTAATATACTTTATAATATCTTTTGTTGCATTAACCTTTGGTCTTACTTCGTAGTAAAGATTCTCCCTTCTGAACGACGATTTAAAAACAGTAGCATCAAGCACACCCAGATTCTTCTGAATATCAAGCTGAACCTTTGGTGTTGCCGTGGCGGTAAGTGCAACAATAGGAGCTTCACCTATCTCATTTATTAAAGGACGTATACGTCTGTATTCCGGTCTAAAATCGTGTCCCCATTCAGATATACAGTGTGCCTCATCAATGGCATAAAACGATATGTTAATCGATTTTAAAAAGTTTACATTTTCTTCTTTAGTAAGCGATTCCGGGGCTACATAAAGAAGCTTTGTCTTCCCAGACAATACATCCTCTTTTACTTGGTTAACAGCGCTCTTTGTAAGCGAAGAGTTGATAAAATGAGCAACACCATCCTGTTCACTGAATGCGCGCATTGCATCTACCTGGTTCTTCATAAGCGCAATAAGCGGAGATATTACAATTGCAGTACCCTCCGACACTATAGCCGGTAATTGATAGCACAATGATTTTCCTCCTCCTGTAGGCATCAGTACAAACGAATCGTTCCCTGAGAGAACGTTGCGTATTATCGCCTCCTGATTACCTTTAAAACTATCAAAACCAAAGTGCTTTTTTAACACTTCAGTTAACGACTTTTCAGCTTCTGAACTCATATTATACGTGAAAGCTTTATTTTACATCCCTGTTCAGCAGGGCTTATATTATCAATCAATATGAAATAAAATCCATACATTTGTAACTTAAATTTACAATAATTTTTAGAACTACTGAGCATATTTTACTTTTTTAATAAAAGAACAGTATATATTATGAATGCCAAGAATATAACAGAAACAGCTATAAAGACCATAAACACAGAAGCTAATGCTATAAAAAAGCTTGCTGATTATGTTGATGAAGATTTTTCTGAAATAGTGAAAAAAATTTATAATAGTAATGGCAGATTAGTTATTACAGGTATTGGTAAGAGTGCAAACATTGCCAATAAAATTGTTGCTACCTTAAATTCAACAGGTACACCTTCGCTGTTTATGCATGCCGCAGATGCAATTCATGGCGATTTAGGAATTATTCAGAGAGATGATATTGTGTTGTGTATATCAAAGAGTGGCAACACACCGGAGATAAAGGTTCTTGTACCTCTTATTAAGAAGTTTGGTAACCTGCTTATTGGTATGGTATCAAATACCGATTCGTTTCTTGCACAACGATCTGACTATGTTATAAAAGCAAAGGTTGATAAAGAGGCGTGTCCTAATAACCTTGCTCCAACATCAAGTACTACGGCACAGTTGGTTATGGGCGATGCTCTTGCAGTGTCGTTATTAGAGGTGAGAGGTTTTTCAAGTAGCGATTTTGCACGTGTTCATCCGGGTGGAGCTCTGGGTAAGAAGCTTTATGTAAAGGTAGAGGATCTGCTTGTGCGTAATGAGAAACCAGCAGTTGATGTAAATAGCGATATTAACAGTGTAATACTTGAGATATCATCAAAGAGACTTGGAGCCACAGCCGTAATTGATGAGGATAATAAACTTGCAGGAATAATAACTGATGGTGACCTCAGACGTATGCTTGCAAAGAATCTGGATATAAAAGATATTAAAGCAAAGGATATTATGTCTGTAAACCCTAAAACTGTTGAACCAGAGACAATGGCGGCAAAGGCATTTAATATTATGGAAGACAATAATATTACGCAGCTTATTGCTACCAGTAATGGCACCTATTTAGGAATGGTTCATATACACGATATTATTTCAGAAGGGGTAGTATAATATTTTACCGGATGAGCAGAAACAAGAATGAGATGACCTATCTTGAGCATCTCAGCGATCTTAGAATACATATAATAAAGGCTTCTGTTGCAATTATCTTGTTTGCAATAGTGGCTTTTGTTTTTGGTAACTGGATTGTTGAAAATATAATTTTTGCTCCTAAAGAACCCGCTTTTATTACAAACAGACTATTCTGTTATTTTGCAGAACTCTTTAATAGAGAAAACCTCTGTATAAACAGCAATGGTCTGGCAATAACAAATTATAACTTTGCAGGGCAGTTTAATGCACATATATATATAGCGCTGTTTGCAGGTATTATTGTTGCATCGCCTTATATAATATGGCAGATGTGGCTCTTTGTAAAACCAGCACTATATATAAAAGAGAAATATCAATCGGCAAGATGGATAATATCAGCTAACATATTGTTTGTTACAGGAGCCTTGTTTGCGTACTTTGTTATAGCACCTCTTACAATACATTTCTTTTCAGGGTATAGATTAAATGTTGAGCTGTTAAATAATATTAAATTACAGTCATATGTAAGTACTGTGGCAATACTGGTTGTAGGCACAGCTGTTATGTTTGAACTACCACTTATTTTATATATGCTGATAAAAGCAGGGATGGTTACACCAAAACAGATATCAGGTTATCGCAGACATACAATTGTTGTTGTAATGCTGTTGGCTGCCATTATTACACCCCCTGATATATTTAGTCTGCTAATTGTGTCTCTACCACTTTTAGTTATGTTTGAGATAACAATACTATTTGCAAAACGCAGACAACATGTGCAAAAAAAACAAGCATATCAAAAATAACTCTGTACAAACAAATGATTTATTATCTTAGCAGCACATCTGAATAGAGGTGATGATAGTTTGGAACCATTTTTGGTATGCCAGTATATATCATAGAATATGCAGCAGTGATTTTGTCACATTGAGCAAAGTATAAATGTGTAGCTCTAGATTTCGCTAGAACTTACATTTAGACGGATAGCAAAAATATAAACAGATGAAACGAGCATAGGTAAAGGGTTTTCTCATACACGAGGATAATTATAATGCGAGTTGCATCTGGCAAATGAAAAGGAAATTATAGACATATGAAGTTACATACAGATAACCTTGTAAAGAAATATAAAAAGCGTACAGTAGTAAAAGGTGTTAGTGTTGCTGTTGAGCAGGGCGAGATTGTTGGACTTTTGGGACCCAATGGAGCCGGAAAAACAACAACATTCTATATGACAGTAGGACTTATTGTGCCTAATGAAGGGCGTATCTTTATAGATGATAAGGATATAACCAAACTACCTGTATACAAAAGAGCGCAACTTGGTATTGGCTATCTGGCACAAGAGGCATCCATATTTCGTAAGCTATCTGTTGAGGATAATATTATGTCGGTTCTTGAGATGACCAAACTTAGCAGAAAAGAGCAGAAAGAGAAGCTAGAGAGTCTGCTAAGTGAATTTAGCCTTAATCATATCAGAAAAAACCTTGGTATACAGTTATCGGGAGGAGAGAGACGACGCACTGAGATTGCAAGATGTTTGGCTATAAACCCTAAGTTTATACTACTTGATGAGCCATTTGCCGGAGTAGACCCAATTGCGGTTGAGGATATTCAGGAGATCGTGATTAAGCTTAAGGAGAAGAATATTGGTATTCTTATTACAGACCATAATGTACATGAGACATTAAGAATTACCGACAGAGCATACCTACTGTTTGAGGGTAGATTACTTAAAGCAGGTACTGCAGAGGAACTTGCTAACGATGAACAGGTGAAAAAGGTATATCTGGGACAAAATTTTGAACTTAGAAAGCAATAATTTTCTGCAAAAGTTTTGGCAGAATAAAAAAACAACTTATATTTGCACCGCCTTAATAAACGATGCACATGCGGATGTGGCGAAATTGGTAGACGCGCTAGACTTAGGATCTAGTGCCGCGAGGCGTGGGGGTTCGAGTCCCTTCATCCGCACCAAAAGATGACCGCTCAAACCTTTTGAAAAAAAGGTTTCTGCGGTTTTTTAAAATTATGACAATTTAACTTCTCTTTTAAAAAAGCAAACAAATGAACATAAGCAGAGAGAATATCGACGAATTAAATGCAGTACTTAAGATACAGGTAACTGCTGAGGATTATTCAGAAAAAGTAAATACTGTACTTAAAGACTATGCTAAAAAGGCTCGTATAGACGGTTTCCGTCCAGGAAAAGTGCCATTTGGTATGATCAAGAAGATGTACGGAAAAGCGGTTCTTGTTGAGGAGGTTAATAAAATTATCCTTGACGGTATTAACAGCCATATCAGAGAAGAGAAATTAAATATCCTTGGTGAGCCTCTTCCGAAAGAGGATGAGCAGGCAAACATTGATTGGGATACTCAAACAGATTTTGAGTTTGCTTTTGAACTTGGTTTGGCTCCAAATATTGAGATCAAATTATCTAAGAGAGATAAGATAAACTACTATAAGATAGCTGTTGACGAGGAGATGAGATCTTCATTTATCGAGAATCAGACTCGCAGACTTGGAGAGTTTGTTATTGTTGATACTATTGAAGATGCTGAGATGGTTAAAGGTAAGCTTGAGCAGCTTGATGCTGAAGGAGCTGTACTTGAAGGTGGTGCTGCTGCTGAAGAGGCTACTATCTCTGTTGATACTATTAAAGACGAAGAGATTGCTAAGCAATTTGTTGGTGGTAAGGTTGAAGATATTATTGACTTTGATCTTAAGAAGGCATTCCCTAACGACTCAGAGATTGCTGCAATGCTAAGAATTGAGAAAGATCAGGTTGCTGGAATAGAAGGAAACTTCAGATTTACTGTAGCTGAGATCAAGCGTTTTGTAAGTGCTGAGATCAATCAGGAGTTTTATGATAAGCTTTACGGCGAGGGTGTTGTTAACTCAGAAGAGGAGCACAATGCTAAGGTTGACGAGGAGATCTCTCAGAACCTTTCAAAAGATAGCGATTACAAACTTGCTATTGATGTTAAAGAGAAGCTTGTTAAGAAGTTTAAATTTGATCTTCCTGAGGAGTTCCTTAAGCGCTGGTTACTTATGGTTAACGAAGGTAAGTTCACAAAAGAGCAGATTGATGAGGAGTTCCCACTATTTGCTGACGATATGAAATGGCAGCTTATCAAGGACACTATCATTAAAGAGAAAGAGATTAAGGTAGAGGAGAAAGATATTCTTGAACTTGCTAAAGAGATGACTGCACAGCAGTTTGCTTACTACGGAATGATGAACCTTACTGACGAGCAACTAGAGCAGTACTCAAAAGAGATCCTTAAAAATAAGGAAGAGGTTAAGAAGATGTATGAGCGTATCTACGAGGATAAGGTGAACGAAACTGTTAAGAATCTTATTAAAGTAGAGGAGAAAGAGATATCAAAAGATGAGTTCGGAAAATTCTTCGAAAAGAAATAAATATTCTCACATATAAATATTTACAAATAATTCCGGTTTTTAATCGGAATTATTTTTTTATATTTAGTATATAGATGAACGTATCTGTAACAGATAATAGTTATATTCACATGAATAACCGACTATTATCATTTATGATAAGTACATCAGTATATTAAGTATTAACAAACAGATGAATTAAATCTACAAATATGAATTATCAGGACGAGTTTAAAAAGTTTGCTACAAAGCATCAAGGAATTAGTAGCCTTACAATGGAGAAGTACTCTTCTGTACATAACAGCTACATATCACCCACGATCATTGAAGAGCGTCAACTTAATATTGCATCTATGGATGTGTTCTCACGTCTGATGATGGACAGGATAATCTTTTTAGGTGTTCCTATTGATGATAATGTTGCTAACATTATTCAGGCACAGCTACTGTTCCTGGAATCAACAGATCCTAATAAAGATATTCAGATATATCTTAACTCGCCGGGAGGTTCAGTATATGCAGGATTGGGAATATATGATACAATGCAATATATCTCTTCTGATGTAGCAACAATATGTACAGGTATGGCTGCATCTATGAGTGCAGTGCTTCTTACAGCAGGAACAAAAGGTAAGCGTTCGGCTCTTAAGCACTCAAGAGTAATGATACACCAGCCAATGGGTGGTGCGCAAGGTCAGGCTTCTGATATTGAAATTACAGCAAGAGAGATTCAGAAACTTAAAAAAGAGCTTTACGAAATTATTGCAACACATTCTGGTAACGACTTTAAGAGAATTGAGAAAGACTCTGACAGAGATTACTGGATGACCTCAACTGAGGCAAAAGAGTACGGAATGATTGATGAAGTACTTGTTCGCAATAAGTAAAAGATTATAAAGTATGTGTTTATGAGGAGCAGTTGTTATTAAACAGCTGCTCTTCTTATATAAATCAGATTGTAAACTCCAGTATAAATTCAGTATATGTGTTACTGTCTGAATTAACAGATATATCTATGTTGTGATAATCGGCAATCTTTTTTGCAAGTGCAAGCCCAATACCATAACCCTCGCTGCTATTATCAAGCCTTTTAAATCTGCTGAATATATCCGGAATAAGATCTTTGTTAATACCCTTACCACTATTCTTTATCTTAAATATTATAACGCTGTTAGTTGTTAATATCTTAATATCTACTGTGCCTGCTTCTGGCGTATGTTTAATAGCGTTTGTAACAAGATTAAAGATAAGGTTAAATATAAGATCGCGGTTTCCGCTAATAGCAGGTAAATTGCTGCTTATGTCAGATATAAGATTAAGCTCTTTAGCCTGAACCATAATATATATCTCCTCAATTACATCATCAACAATCTGCTTTATATTAATAGTGTCGTTCTTAATAAATTCATTATTCTCTATTCTAGACATTAACAACAGTGTACGAATCATTAATGTTAATCTGTTTAATGTCTTTTTTGACTCAACAAGTTTATTAACAATATTAACAGGTATATCATCGCTGTTTAAGCTGTTGTCTATCTTGTTCTGAATAATGCTTATTGGTGTTAATAACTCATGCGATACATTGCTTATAAATTCTCGCTCATCGTTAAAACGAATCTCTATCTTACGCATAAGATTGTTAATACTATTCTCAAGATATATAAAATCAGACGACATGCTTTTAACCGGAGTATAGTCGAAATTATGAGGCGATGTGCTGCGTTTAAGTTTGGTTATTATATGATCAAATGGGCGTAGAAGCGACTGTATAAACGAGATATCAACAACAACAGTAATAACAATTACAATGAGCAGAAATATCAATATAAAACGCTGTAGTGTTCGTTTAAAATCTACAATGTCATTAATACTTTTTCCTATCTCTATAAGATAAAACTCACTATCGTCGTAACCAAAAACAGCACTTATTACACGGTAATCAACAATTTCATTCTCAATTATACGTCGTGTACTCTCAATGCTCTCATACAACGAGTCGGTTTTTATCTGCTCAATAGATATATACTCAGCCTTAAGAATGTTGTAACTACCATACGACCTTATCTCAGCATCCTCATCAATAAAAGACTCTATACCTGTTGAATCAATAATATCATATAGCTGATCTAGTTTCTTGTAGAGATTATTATCGGTGTTTTTTATAGATATCTTGTTAATGAAGTAGGGGATAAGCATTAGCAGAACTCCGAATATCAGTAATTTAGAGAATGCATTAAACAGTGTTAACTGATTCTTTAATCTGCCTCTGAATATCTTCATATTACAGCTCGAATTTATAACCTATACCACGTACTGTCTTAATCCATTTAGTATCGTCGTAGGTAGCAAGTTTCTTTCTGATATTCTTTATATGAACATCAATATAGTTTGAGTCAAAATCGTTCTCATAAAAATCGCCCCAGATATGTTCTGTTAACTGTAGCCTGTTTAGTACACGATTTTTGTTAAGTACAAAGTAGCTTATAAGTTCATACTCCTTTTTGGTAAGATCAATAGGATTATCATCAAAAAAAAGTACACGTTTATTTATATCTACTGCAAAATTACCAAACTGGAGCAGATGAGTTTTATTGCCAAACTTTCTGCGGGCAATTGCCTTAATACGCGATCCTAACTCAAGCAGGGCAAATGGTTTTGCAAGGTAATCGTCGGCACCAAGATCAAGCCCTTTTACCTTATCCTCAATCGCGCCACGTGCAGTAATAATTATAAAATATGCCTCTGAATTATACTCCTTGGCCTCCTTTAGCAGATCAAGCCCATTATAATCAGGCAGCCCTATATCAAGCAGAACAAAGTCGTACATATTTACTGCAAGACTCTCCGATGCATCTGTACCTGTATAGGCAATATCGCAATTGTAATGCTCATTTGTAAGAAACTCACTTATCTCTTGTGCAAGATCTTTCTCGTCCTCAACAATTAGTACTCTCATAGCTCTATCATATATATAAACGACAACATATACGAAGTCTGATTCTCTACTCTAAGATGTTTGTATTTGTTTGATGTAAAAGAACTTAATACCGACAGTGTTGCCATTAAGTTATTATTGGTATATGATACCGATGCTCCCATATCTGTACTGAACAGTGAGAAAACATTTCCGGTATATCCTTTTCTTGATATACTTCTGCGAACACGGTATTCGGTAATCATATTTACATCGTCAAATATCCAGTAGTCCGATGCAAATACCATATATATATTAGGCTCAATGGTTATAACATCATCGTCTTTAAATATTCCCTCAATATCAAAATACTTTGATATACCAACATTCAGAAATGAGTTGTTGCTCTTACCCGACATAAATGTATAATCGGCATATAACGAGAATGTACCTGGATTAAAGGCCAGGCCGGCATCGGCTGAATATTTATAGTTGATACCCTCTAATAATTTATCGCCTCTGAATCTGTGTAAGCCACCCAACAGCAATACATCAAACTTACCAAAGCTCTTCTCGTACCCTATCTTTAATTGTGTGTCGTATGTAGGTTTGCTGCCTCTGAATATTCTGCTAACCGATATCTGTGCGGCTAATCCATATTTGCCATTATAGAAAAAGTTAAAGAACATTGCCGGATTTGTTGATACAGTATCTGTAACAAACCTGCTTTTCTGATTCATAAATCCTGCATTAAGGATAATCATTCTGCTATCCTCAATAACCAACGTATCGGTCTCAAACTCTACACTATCTACATCTGTATAACTATCTGTTTGTGCAGTTGCCTGTAAAACAAATGCACAAATAAAAAAGGATACTAAAAGTTCTCTGATCATCTTCGTCTTACTCTCTTAATACGTCTCTGCTTCTTCTGTACCTTTTTCATAACCTTTCTGTTGGCAGCAGCACCTTTTTTTCTTATTACAGCATTGCGTTTGCGTTTAACAGCAGTTCTGTTTTTAGGAACGCGTTTAATAACCTCAGTTTTTGGCTTAGTCTTAACCTTCTGCTTCTGCTTTTGGGCCTTTGTCTGCTGACTAAGTCCTGCTACTGCGGTAGATATTATGAATAGTACAATTATTACAATCTTTTTAAACATAACAGAATCAATTTAATCCTCTAAAAATCCTTCCCCTCTATATTTGTATGTTATATCCTGATCTTATAAGTTGATATAAACATAATTACCTAAAAATATAAATATTATACGGCTATCAAAAATTATTTATTCAGACATACCCGGGGCAATCTCTGCACCGGGTACGTTACAATGAAAAAACAAGTTCTTGTCATACTTAAAAAATGACAATCTATTTTAATCTAAAAACGTCTCTTTCTCTTTAACGTAATTGTTGTTGTTTCCCCATCTTTAGTTACAGTAGCCAGGTTGTCACACTCACCATTTCCGTAGTCAATAACTATTGTTTTACCCTCTCTGTCAACAATACTCTTTGTTCCTGCTACAAAATACCTCATGCAACCATACTCATGCTTTCTTACCAAAGGCGAAGTTATTTCACATGTAATTTGTGTATTATCAGGGAATGTTGTTACAGCATTTCCTGTAAGCTCTATTACATCGTCGTGTTTATAATATGTTGGAGAACCCTCTACAACTACTCTTGTATGCTCTGCTTTACGTGTAATCTCTCCCTCGTTATCTGCAAGAATAATCTTACCATCAACAGTTACATCACTCTGTCTGTGATTATCGGCATTAAGATATCTCTTAACAACCTTTGTACCTGTAATCTGATTGTTGTCTACAAAGAAATCCTCAAACGAGTAGTTAATGGTTTTGTTGTTGTCCCAGTACGATCCTGAGTGCTCAATAATAATCTTACCCCTGCGCTCACGACCATCTTTACCAGTACAGTTTGTCTCGCCAAAATCTATAGTTACCTTAATTGTGGCGCCATCCCACTCTTTTGTAACCTTAACACATTGCCCTAAACGCATGTATTTTCCTCCTGCCGGAGCTGCCATTCTACCTTGATTAGCCTCGTAATATACTACAGCTTCATCACCAAGATCCTCTATCTCTTCATACATTACCGATACAAAATCTTCGTCAAGTGCAACATCGGCATTAACCTCTGTTGTTTTGTTATCGTTCTTCTCACACGAAGCTATTACTGCTATTAATCCAAGTCCAAAAAGCAATGCTTTAAAAAAATTAATGGTTCTCATAGTAATCAGTTTTAAATAGTTTAATCTCATTTTTATTGTACATGAGCAAAACTATATCATCAACATGAAGCGAAAATGAAGAAAGAAAATATTATATAGACGTTGCATGCAACGTCTCCACTGTCTGTCTCTTTTGAGTAGCAATGTAACGACGTTGCACGCAACGTCGCCACTGTAAGTATTGCATGCAACGTCTCCACTGTCAGTATTGTATGACCGTTGCCACTGTCAATATTGCACGCAACGTCGTTACTTTTTTTACTCTTAGATTAGAGTCTAAACATCCCCAATAGGATCTTCGTCTTCATCAGGAGTAGCACTACCTTTTGTAGTTGGGACACTTTTCTCCTATTCAATATTTCCAGCAGGCCAAACAGGATCATCATCCTCATCAGGAGCAGAACTACCTTTTGTAGTTGGAGCATTTTTATCCTCTTCAACGTTTCCCACAGGATCTATAGGAACATCATCCTCATCAGGAGCAGAACTACCTTTTGTAGTTGGGACACTTTTCTCCTCTTCAACGTTTCCCACAGGATCTATAGGGACATCATCTTCATCAGGAGCAGTACTACCTTTTGTAGTTGGAGCATTTTTATCCTCTTCAACATCTCTTATAGGAATTATAGGGTCGTCATCCTCATCCATTGTTTGATGAGGGAATGGGTTCTCCTGCTCATTAATCTCAGGTTGGTTCTCCTTTTCGCATGCAATAAACATGGTTGCAAGCATTAACAGTGCGGTGAATAAAAATAGTTTTTTCATAATAAAAAAAATTAATGATTAATAATAACTTATAGTTAGGGCTTAGGATATGCAATATCAAGTTACACCATATTTTTGTAAATATCAATACAATTGATATTTAGCATAATGTTAATGTGGTTTATATCTGACGTGGTTCTAGGCATCACTCTAACTTAAGGTAATGGCAAAAGGTATGATTCATTAATCATCTGTAGTAGCAGCTTTATCTGCGGACAGAAAAATATAGGCTTTTACAACTGCTCTCTGCCTGAAAAATTTTCAGAAAATAGCACTTGCTTTTGCAGTTGACCAAATTAATGTGCCAAAATGATGATAAGCAACTACTTTATGCACTTCCGGAATTTCTTTTATCCTTACAGTAAATGCTTTTAACCATAAAAAAAATCTAAAACAGCAATTTGCATATGTAAGTGCCCAGATTGACCTACCAAAACCATAAGAAGCAGGTACTTTAAGCACTTCAGTAACTTTTTTTACCCTTAAGGTAAATGCTTATTGCATTTTTAGAACTCATTTATGCTCAAAAGTAAAAGATGCAACCATTACCATTATATTGATTTATAAAGAATTAGTTGCTATTGAGCAAAGAAAATCTTTAAAAACGGCAACAGCAAGTGTTTTTTGCAAGAAAAGAGTTCAAAAACATCAATAGGTAGATGTTAGTGTATAAATTTTTCTGTGTGTTTGGTTGGTGTAAATATTTTTAGGCTTCCCGGATTTAAAAAAATGGCACACATTGACTTTTGAATATTTGTTCTGAACATTCTTATGCTATATGCAATTTGCAGCCACATAAAACTGCCTAAAGAACGTGATATTTACCAGTAAACATGAAAACAAATAAATCATCGTAATAAAATAAACATAGAATTACTTGCCGATATAGAGATTATGGCAATTACAGCTAAAAACCAGTAATTAATTATTAGCTAATTTTCAGCTGTCTTATTCTCATTATTTAATCGTAACTTACAATCAACCAAAGCCCAACCAATAGCCAAAGCCTAATGACCAAACATCCAACCAACAGCCAACGACCACCTAAAGACTAATAACCAACTTAATTCTTGCCGATACAAAAAAAGCTAAACATATAATCAGAGAAAACAGATATCTCATAATTGTAATAAAAATAAGAGCAAAGAGCTAACAACCACTAACAGCTAAAGACCAATGACCAACCAACGACCACCTAAAGCCACCCAACAGCCAAAGACTAATGACTAACCAACAGCCAACCAACAGCTAAAGACTAATAACCAACCTTAACTCTTCACTCTCAATTTAAACTATTTTGTATAATACGTTACAGTATTTACTTTATTCCAGGCACCACGTGTAAAATCCGGAATCTTCACAGGAATACCTGCATTCTCTGTCGATTTTCTTGATAACTCAATAATAGCCGACCACTCAGCAGCATCATAAACATCCTGATCAAGAGGCAAACCATTACGCAGACAATATATAAGACGATAATCCATAATAAAGTCCATACCACCGTGTCCGCCAACCTCTTTAGCCTTCTTACCAACCTCAGTAGTAATAGGGTGTTCATACTCCTTCATAAGAGCATCAAGAGTGTTTTTATCTACAAAATGGTGAGCATCCGGTTCAAGAGCAATACCTTTATTTGGCCACTTACGTGCAAAACCCTCAGTACCACTCAACAGGTGAATACGACTGTATGGTCGTGGACTTGTTACATCGTGCTGTATCATAATTGTTTTACCCTTTCCGGTTTTAACAATCGACGTGTTCATATCTCCTTTACGGTAATCTGTCTTTGCATATTCAGAGTCGGCACCAAACTTCTCGCGTGCATACTTTGTCATACCAAACTGATTGCTTGAAACCGATACAATAAAATCCATTTTATCGCCACGGTGAATGTTCATAGCATGGCACAAAGGTCCAAATCCGTGCGTAGGATACGTGTTACCATCTTCCTTCTCAAGATGTTTAAGACGCCACATATCCCAGTATCCGTTCTCCTCATCAAAATTAAGCCATCTAAGGTCATGAATATATGCTCCTTCGGCATGAACAATCTCACCAAACACACCCTTCTGAGCCATATTCAGTGTTGTCATCTCAAAGAAATCGTACATACAGTTCTCTAACTGAATACAGTGCTTACGAGTCTTCTCGGCAGTATTTACAAGTTGCCAGCACTCATCAATTGTAAGCGCAGCAGGAACCTCAATGGCAGCATGTTTACCGTGCTCCATTGCATACACAGCAATTGGGGTATGTAGTCCCCAGTGAGTACACACATAAACAAGGTCAATATCGTCGCGCTCGCAGATAGCTTTCCAATCCTCAGCTCCTGTATACTCCTCGGCTTTTGGAAAGCCAGACTCTTTAAGTTTCTCTTGTGCTTTCTTTACATTTTCAGGTACAACATCGCAAAGAGCAACAATATTAACACCTTCAAGATTTACAAAACGGTGTATTGCTCCGCTGCCTCGCATACCAAGACCAATAAATGCCACCCTTACAGTCTCAATAGGATCACATTTAAGCTCTATTACATCTGTCTGTCCCTCTTCTCTTGGTGGTTCAGGATAGAACTCAAACGGAACATCTACTTTTTGTCCGTTAATATCTATAACACTTTTATACTCCTTTACAGGTGTGTTCTCAACATGTTTTTTCTTGTTTTTAAGGTTTGTGATAAGAGTGTTAATCTCCTCTTTTGATGTACCTTTCTCTGCATTATCGCAACATCCTGAGATGGCAATAATAATAAGAGAAATAGATACAAACCTCACTAGGTAAGTAAATAGTCTCATGGTAAAACTTCTTGTAGATTAAATTAAAACGCACGTAAATATAAGATTAATAGTTATACAGACTATTAAGGACTTGATGTTATAAGTTTAAAATTTAACAAAAGTAGCTCTGGTATAACCTGTTATTAGATATATGTTTTTTTGTAGAGGATATGTTAGTCGTAGTGATGTAAAATATTATATCTGTAAATAAAGTGAGTGGTTATATAGCTATTTTTTACAGTATTACATATTTGTACTTTTTTATTTGTTAATTTTGCCGACTGAATAATTGAGGAAGGACAGATAACGTGAAGATTGACAACAGAAAGAGAGTAGCTTTTTTTACATTAGGGTGTAAGCTTAACTTCTCTGAAACATCAACAATATCAAGAGATTTTAATAACAATAACTATGATATTGTACCATTTAGCGAGGTTGCCGATGTGTATGTAATAAATACCTGTTCGGTTACAGAACAGGCCGATAAGAAGTGCCGACAGACAATAAAAAAGATAATAAAACAGAATCCGGATGCATATGTTGCGGTTGTGGGTTGTTATGCGCAACTTAAGCCAAAAGAGATTGCAGAGATACCCGGAGTTGATATTGTGCTTGGCTCAAAAGAGAAGATGAATCTGTTTAACCGTATAGATAAGTTGCAGAAACATCCGCAGGCAGAGGTTCATACATGCGAAACAAAGGCTCTTAGAGATTTTAGCCCGGCTTATAGTCAGGGCGACAGAACACGTTCATTCCTTAAAGTGCAGGATGGTTGCGACTATTTCTGTTCATACTGTACTATACCGCTTGCGCGGGGACGTAGCCGTAGCGATAGTGTTGCTGAGACTATAAAACAGGCAGAGGAGATTGCTAAATCGGGAATAAAAGAGGTGATATTAACAGGTGTTAATATCGGTGATTTTGGTCGTTCAACTGGCGAGTCGTTTTTTGATCTTGTAAAGGCACTTGATAAAGTAGATGGTATTGAGCGTATACGTATATCGTCAATAGAACCTAACCTTATAACAAATGAGATAATTGATTTTGTGGCACAGAGTAGTAAGTTCTTGCCGCATTTCCACATACCGTTGCAGGCTGGTACAGATACTATACTTAAGCTTATGCGACGAAAATATGATACAGCACTGTTTGCAAACAGGATAAAATATATTAAAGAGGTTATTCCTGATGCATTTATTGGTGTTGATCTTATTGCCGGTTTTCCTGGCGAGAACGATGAGCTGTTTGAGCAGACATGTAGATTTATAGAGGGGCTGGATATAAGCTTTCTGCATGTATTCTCATACTCTGAACGCCCCAATACATCAACAATACGTATGGATGGCAAGATAGATGCTAAAACAATAAATGAGCGTAGTAAGACGTTGCATAACATATCAGATAAAAAACATATTGAATTTTATCGTAGCCAGAAAGGATCTGTACGTCCGGTACTGTTTGAACATACAAAAAAGAGTGGCGTTACATATGGTTATACAGATAATTACATTAAAGTTGAGGTAATATCTGATAATGATTTGACTGGTAAGATAATCAATATTAACTTAGAGGAGTTAAAAGATACCCCTGTATATATTGGTAGAGTTAATAGTTAACCTGCTGATTTTAATTGTTAGACTATGAAACTAAGAGAGCTTACAGACGGAGTTATTGCTGTTGCTAAAGAGGCTGGAGAATTTATAAGATCGCAGCAACAGGTTGTAAAGAGCGATGATATTGAGAAAAAGGGAGAACATGACTTTGTTACCTATGTAGATAAGAATGCCGAAAAGATGATTGTTGACGGATTATCGTTGCTTATTCCTGAAGCAGGATTTATTGCCGAAGAGGGTACCAGCGATAAGAGAGGAGAGGTGTACAACTGGATTGTAGATCCGCTTGACGGAACAACAAACTTTATTAATGGTATATCGCCTTTTGCTGTGAGTATAGCTCTGCAACGTAGTGGTAAAACAATACTTGGTGTTGTATATGAGATTAGCCTTGATGAGTGTTTCTACGCCTGGGAAGATGGCGGAGCATTCATGAATGGCAAAACAATAAGTACATCGTTAAGAGATACATTTTCTCGTTCGCTTATAGCAACAGGGTTTCCTTATTATGATTATAGCAGAACACGCGATTTTTTGAGTACACTGGAGTATTTTATGCGTGAGACATCTGGCGTAAGACGTTTGGGCTCTGCTGCAACAGATCTTGTATATGTGGCTGCCGGACGATTTGATGCATTCTTTGAGTATAGTCTTAAGCCATGGGATGTGGCAGCCGGTGCTTTTATTGTAGAGCAGGCTGGTGGTATTGTAACCGATTTCAGAGGCGAAGAGAACTATATAAATGGTAAGGAGATAATAGCATCTAACAGACCACTGTTTAATGTGGTGTTTGAGGTTGTAAAGAGTCGTTTGGCTTAATTAAAACTATAACGTTAATATGGTTACTACCGCTGTTGTTATCCTAAACTGGAACGGAGAGCATTTATTAGATGAGTTTCTGCCATCTGTGGTAAGATATTCAGATATTCCGGATACAAAGGTGTATGTTGTAGATAATGGATCTACAGATAATTCGGTTGATTTTGTTAAGCGTAATTTTCAAGGTGTTGAGCTAATAGAGCTTGACAAGAACTATGGTTTTACGGGTGGATATAACAGAGCTCTCTCGGTTATTAATGCAGAGTACTTTGTGGTACTCAATTCAGACGTTGCAGTAACAGAGAATTGGTTATCACCAATAATAGACATAATGAAGAGCGACAGTACAATTGCTGTTGCTATGCCAAAGATAAAAGATTACAAGGATAAGGATAGGTTTGAGTATGCCGGAGCCGCAGGTGGATATATAGACAGATATGGATATCCGTTTTGCAGAGGTAGAATATTTGATACTGTAGAGCAGGACAGAGGTCAGTATGACAGTGTTGAGGATGTGTTCTGGGCTACAGGAGCCTGTATGTTTATTAGAGCAGATATATATCGTGATTTTGGAGGTCTTGATGAGGACTTCTTTGCCCATATGGAGGAGATTGATCTTTGCTGGAGGATTAAGAACAGAGGATATAGAGCAATCTGTGTTCCTGAAAGTACGGTATATCATCTTGGCGGAGGAACGTTGTCTGAGTTAAATCCGAAGAAGGTATTTCTTAATCATCGTAACAATTTGCTTATGTTGCTAAAGAACCTGCCTTCGTCAAAGTTGTTTGGCATTCTATTTATCAGAATGATTCTTGATGGAGTAGCAGCCGTGAGTTATCTGCCAAAAGGTAAATTCAGGTTTTTTGTAGCAGTTATAAAGGCTCATTTCTCTTTCTACAGAATGTTTGGTAAATATTATAAGAAGAGAGATAAAAAGGCAAATCATATATCGTTGGGTAGGATAGGAGTGGTTAATCAGTATTTTATTAAAGGGAATAAAACCTTTAACAGATTAAAAGATAATATATGAATTGGTATTTGTTGGCATTAATATCGGCACTATTTTCTGCCTCGGCAGCAATAGTTGAAAAGAAGGCACTAATAAAGGATAAAGCACTTAATTTTTCGTTTATTCTGGCGCTGTTTAACCTTGTATTGTCTGTACCATTTTTTTGGGCAGCAGATGGAGTATCGCTGTTTGAGCCACGAATGTATATACTGTTTGCAAAGACCTTTCTTGGAGCGTTATCGTTTCTGTTTATTATGAAGGGCTTGAAGAATATGCAGATAAGCGGAGCTTTACCGTTGCTTGTTCTTACCCCTGGTTTGGTTGCAATAGCCGGATATGTAATACCCGGGCATACAGTGTCAGGAGCAGAGTGGATTGGTATGGGATTACTGCTGGCAGGAACATATGCATTGCAGTTAGGGCAAGGTAAAGGTATTCTTGATCCGTTTAAACTGTTTATAAAAACAAAGGGGCGTATTTATATACTTATAGCGCTCGGAATATTCACACTGACATCAATTTTAGACAAGATATTACTATCGGGTTATAAACTTAATCCGGTTACCTTTTTTGCATGGCAACACCTGTTTCTGTTTGTTCATTTCTCTATATTTGTAATAGTGTTGTATCTTAAAGGAGAGAAAATTAATCTTATGAATAGTGTAAAGATTAGTTGGAAATGGATACTACTGGTAAGTATATTTACAATAATATACAGGTACACACAGATAGAGGCTGTAAAGGCAGGTAATGTAGCAATGGTGTTATCATTAAAGAGAACATCGGTATTTTTTGCCGCAGTTATTGGCGGAACGCTATTTAAGGATACTAACCTGTTGCGTAAATCGATAGCTACGGTTATAATGCTTGCTGGTGCTGCTGTAATATTAATATATTAACAGACATTTATTTATGCAGAACATATATGAAAAGCCAAAAGGATCGCTCATAAGTTTTATGAGTAACAAAGTTAAGCAGAACGGAGGGATAAATCTGGCACAGGGTATACCCGGATTTATGCCGCCAAAGGAGTTGCTTAATTGTCTTAGCGATATTGTTTATGAGCCATACCACCAGTATGCAGCTGGTAATGGTGATCCTGAACTTGTAGATGTTATAAAGGAGTATCATAAACAGCAGCAGATAGTAGAGAACGAAAATGTACTTGTAGTTCAGGGAGCAACAGAGGCTCTCTCTTTAATATATATTTATCTTAACAATAAATTGGGCTCAGGTTTTTCTACGTTGGCATTTGATCCGGTATATGAGAGTTATAAGAATCTGCCGCCAATATTCTCAGGATCGTTTGTAAATTATAAAACAGGAGAGCAGGAGATAGATTTTGAGCAGCTTAGTAACACTATTGAGCAACAGAATGTAAAGCTTATATTTATAGGATCGCCTGGTAATCCTTACGGATTATCGTTAAGTGAAGATGATCTAAAACAGTTGTTGGAGCTGTCAAACAAGCTGAATTTTTATATTGTATTTGATGCTGTGTATAAAGATTTGTATTTCAGTGATAAACCGTATCAGCTTTTAGATGTTAATAATAAGAGACTATTTTATGTAAATAGTTTCTCTAAGATGCTATCAATTACCGGATGGCGTATTGGTTATATGATATGTAATGAGGATAATATGTCTGAAATACGCAGTATACACGACTATACGGGGTTATGTGCACCAGCACTTTTTCAGAAGGCTTTAGTAAAGTATCTGAAAAGCTATGATTTTGGTATTACCTATCTTACAGATCTGCGTAATAATTTGATAAAGAATTATAACTACCTGTGTGGTGTATTAACTGATTTAGGATTTAAGATTCCTAAAACTGATGGGGGATATTTTGTTTGGGCTGAATTACCAGATGGTATTACAGATGGATTCAGATTTGCAATAGATTTGTATGATCAACATAAAGTGGCGGTAATTCCTGGCATACATTTTTCTGACAATTGTAGTAATTTTATACGTGTGAATATTGCCAGAACCGAAGAAGAGATTGAAGCAGCAGTAAGTGAACTAAAAAAATATTTTAAGAAGTGATAATTATACCTGCTACTCTGGCAATAGCTATTTATACTGTGTTTGCCCTTTATATATTTAAAGGGTGGAGACGTATTGCCAAACAAAGTGGTAAGGTAGATATTCCGGAAAACGAGATATGGTTTAGTGTTGTTGTACCGTTTAAGAACGAGCAGAATAATATACACCTGTTAATAAATGATCTTAAAGCTTTATGCTACGATAATTTTGAGGTTATATTTGTTAACGACAACTCAACAGATCAGAGCTTCTATTTTGTAGAAGAGAGTATAAAAGGGGTGGATAATTTCAGGGTTATTGATAGTAATGGCGAAGGTAAAAAGCATGCTCTTTTAACAGGGGTAGAGAACTCTGCCTATTCAGTTATTATTACTACAGATGCCGATTGTCGTGTTGGGGACGACTGGCTGACTATTATGGGAAGTTTTTATCAGTCTGGAGTATATGATCTGGTGTTTGGTCCGGTGCTTATGAAACCAAATATATCAGGACGATTTTACTATTTTCAGGCACAGGACTATGCAGCAATGCAGGCTATATCGGCAGGTATGGCAGGTATGAATAACAGCATAATGTGTAGTTCTTCTAATATGGCGTTTGATAAGAAATTCTATCTTAATAATATATCAGACCTGTACTTTAATACACAAAGTGGAGATGATATTTTTCTGTTACATGCA
>DKJY01000172.1 GCA_002454955.1 Bacteroidales bacterium UBA6680 | reverse complement strand
TTTGGATACGTATTACCGGAGAATATTACCTCAGAATTTAAAAAATTGTTTACAAGGTAATCCAGGTGGTTATGTTCGTAATACATTATGCTATGAGGATGTTTGCTTTTAGCATTGTGAGTATTCAACATGTATCGGTTATTGGGTCAACGTGTATTGTTGTGTTTATACTCATCCGTTCGTTTACCTGTTTCTCTACTTTATCAACAATATCATGTGCCTCTATTACGGTCATCTCATTATCTAGTTTTATATGAAAAGTTATCTCCTGATGAACACCATAATCGTGCATAAGAAAGTGGTGCGGATGCAGGTTTACAGGATGAGACTCTTTTACAATCTCTATAATCCGGTTTTTCATCTCGTCTGACGGTGTCTCTCCTAACAATCGGCTTATAGACTCTTTCACTATTCCGTAAACTGCATAGAACAACATCAGTGCAATAATAATTCCCAACACACTATCTATCCACCAGAAATAGTCTTTAAGAAATATTCCTACCAAAACAACTATAGATGATAATGCGTCGGTACGGTGATGCCATCCATCTGCTTTTACTGCTGTGTTATCTGTTTTTTTAGCAATTTTAAATGCATATTGTGCCAGCCCCTCTTTCATAAGAATAGAGAGTACTGTAACTATAATTGCCACTGTACCAAAATTGGCCGACTCCTGTTTTCCCAACTTTATTATCGACTCTTTCATAAAGTCGTAAGCAATAATAGATAGTAAAAAACCTATGAATATGGCAGATATCTGCTCCCATCTGCCGTGACCATACGGATATTTATCGTTAGCTTTTCTTGACGACAATTTTACACTTGCTATAACAATAATAGAGCTTAGTGAATCAGACAGGGTATGCCATGCATCTGCAATAAGAGCAATTGAACCGGATATTAATCCTGCCCATAGTTTGAGTACAAACAGAATAATATTTACAAATATTGATACTATACCCTCTCTGTAAGCCAGTTTCCTTCTTGTTTCTTGCTGTTCCGATGTCATTGTATAATGAAATAATAAATAGCGATATGGTTAATACAAAAAAGATCTGTTTATGTTCAATGTACACCTATTTTAATTGTGTGTTTTGGTATAATAATGCACACTGTATATACTATCAGCAGAGTTTATAAAAAACAAAAGGGACTATGTATAAACATAATCCCTTTGTGTATTATAATATCTTAGATACTATCCAATCATTGTCTCTAGTTCTTTTAAACACGATTTAAGAGAGTCTTTTACTGTATTATCCTTCTCCACTGCAATAGCCGATTTAAGATCAGGAATACTCTCTGTACTCTCCAGTTCAACAACCGCATGAGCTGCTGCTATTCTTATTTCAGGAGCTGTATGGCGTAACAGACCTGGCATCCACTTCTGCGACGACCATGCTGCATTATCAATAAGCCACTCTATTGCTGCAAGAATCTCACCCTCATCGCCATATTTAATAGCTGTATAGTGTTTGTCCTGCTCTGCTCTGCGTGCCTTATCAAACAGTATCTCTTTTGTCCACATCTCAGGGCGAACAACAGATTTTGGATACTCAATAATTGGCATATCAAGAGCCACACGAATCATACGTGGTACCATCCAGCGCATGCCTGGTGTTGTCTCAGGGTGTCCTACAAAAGCAACTGTTCTGCCTTGTTCTACGTCAGACATAACAACAAAAGGTCTGTTGTTTGTCATATTAGCAGGGGTTCCCTCTATCAGGTGAACATCACTCTGCATTACAGCAACTGTCTCGTAGCTAATTTTATCGTTATCAGCATCTACAAGTACAGGACCTTCATAATACTGACAATATAGAGTATCAAAGTTTTCTAGTTCAGGGAAATATCTCAATCCCTTATCTGAAAGTGTGAATTTTGCTAATCCATGTCCACGGTGGTCATGCTCTATATCTATAGCTTTTGTTCCGTTAAGAGCAAAACAGTTATAGTTTGGTGTATTCGACATTACATAAGCTCCTGCGCAAATACCTAGCAGACATTTACCATCTTGCTTAACCCACTCTCTTAATGCACTTATACCTTGTTGTCCGAGACTAAGTGTTTCTGATGTACCACTACCTCCTGGCATTATAATAACATCAAAGTTATTAAGTTCACTACTGGCAATCTGCGATGCACGAACAATCTCAACCTTCATTTCACGATCGATACGTACTGCCTCACAGGCATCTGTAATACATTCAGGGCTTCCTCCGTTTACGTTAAATACCCCTACTCTTATAAAATCCTTTTTAGTGTCTGCACTATCTTTTTTTACATTGCTGTTACTACAAGCAGCAAGCATTACAACAGACGAAATAATCAATAAAATTCTGTTAAACATCCTATATTATGAATTTAATTATAAACAGTATTGCAATAATAAACATTGTTATTGAAACATCCTTAAATTTTCCGGTCAATACTTTTAATATAACATAACTAAGCATACCAAATACAATTCCATCGGCAATACTATACGACAGTGGCATAAATATAATTGTAAAAAATGCAGGTATGGCCTCAGTAAAGTCATTAAAATCTACCTTCTGAATTGGCGATAGCATAAATAGTCCTACAAGGATTAGTGCCGGAGCTGTTGCTGCACTTGGTATCATAATAAATACCGGAGCAAAAAGTAATGCCAATATAAACATTACAGATGTAGATAGAGCTGTTAACCCTGTTTTTCCTCCTTCGGCAACTCCTGCTGCACTCTCAACATATGTTGTAACAGTACTTGTTCCTAACATAGATCCTACAGTTGTTCCTACAGCATCGGCAAATAGTGCTTGCTTTACTCTTGGCACTTTACCCTCTTTTGTAAGAATACCTGCCTTAGAACTAACCCCCACTAATGTTCCTACAGTATCAAACATATCTACAAACAAGAATGTGAAAAGAACTATTGCCATATCCCATGATAAAATCTTATCGAACTCAAATTTAAAGAATATAGGCTCTAATGATGGAGGAAGATCGATGTACTGATGATTCTCTGGTAATACAGTTACATCAAATGGTATTCCGGCAATAGTGGCAGCCAGAATTCCGATAAGAAGAGCTCCTTTAACCTTTAAAACAAGAAGTACTCCTGTTATCAATACTCCTGATATAGCAATTATTACCGACGGATCCTTCATATTACCAAGCTCTACAAGTGTAGCCGGATCGTCTACAATAACACCGGCATTCTGCAATCCTATAAATGCAATAAACAGTCCGATACCTCCGGATACGGCATGTTTAATGTTAATTGGAATACAGTTAACTATCAGCTCTCTGATATTAAATGCAGTAAGCAAAATAAATATTATCCCCTCTAGCAGAACCGCTGTTAATGCAAATTCCCATGAGTAGCCCATGCTTTTTACTACAGTAAATGCAAAGAATGCATTTAATCCCATCCCCGGAGCAAGAGCAAATGGCAAACGTGCAACAAATGCCATAACCAACGTGGCAACTACAGCCGACAGTGCTGTTGCTGTAAATACAGCAGCTTTATTCATTCCTGTTGTACCAAGAATATCCGGATTCACAGCCAATATATAGGCCATTGTCATAAACGTGGTAATACCCGCAATAATCTCGGCACGTACCGTTGTTTTGTTCTGCTTTAACTTAAAAAACCTCTCTAACATGATCCTGATTTATTTGTTATGATTTAATATGATGTCTTGATATAATTTCATCTTTTCATTAGGAAGTGTAATGGCCAGATTGTAATGGTTTATAAACCATTTGCCATCAATAAGAGATATAACTCCACTGCCTCTGCATGTTCCGAAAGGGGTATCAAGTAGTTCGTCAAACCAAACAAATTGTTTGTCTTTTGCTATATAGATGTTTCTGGTGTGTGGTGTAAATGCCCACGCTTTTCCTCTGTCAAAAAATGGTTTTGCCCAATCTCTGAAATCATTTTTAACCCAGTTTTCAGTTGGATCTGTACCAAGAAAAATACCTTCTGGAGCAATCATAGAGAAATATTTCTCTTCGTTGGCATTTGATGCTGCTTTATGCCAGTTATTAAGTAACTCTGTTACCTCTGTTTTTATCTCTTTATCTGATTTTTTGACATAACTATTGCAGCCAGCAAACAGGAATAGTATCCCTGCCAGTAAGAATATATTCTTCATGGTTTTGATTTTGTGGATGTTACAAATTCTGTTACTAGAATTGTACATAGCGGTTTGTTTTTGCTAAAATATAAAAAAAGAGAAAGCCCGAAAAATAAAATTTCGGACCTTCATGAGGGCTGTTAATCAGCCACAGTAAACAGGGATCTCTTATCTAATAATTTCATCTATAAAACAGATCACTCAACTCTATTATTTTCAATCTGTTCCAACTCTTTTAATAACTCTTTTTCTCTATGTTCATACCTCTCTTTTATCACTTGCATCTCCTCAAGGTTTTGCGACAGTTCCTCTCTGCTTTCTGATAATTCAGCAGATTGTTTCTCTGATTGCTCTAATAGTCGTTGTGTCTCAATATTTATCTGTGCCATTGATATTGCAGATGCAATATCGCCAGCAATACGATCTATAAATTGTTTTTCCCAATCGGTAAATATTTGCAGTGACGACAGTTCTATAATTCCAAGTACTTTGCCATCTGATTTAAGAGGTGATATATAGATAGATTTTGGTCTGAAGTGTCCTAGTGATACCTCTATAGAGCCATAACTATCTGGTATGTCTGTAATGAATATACTCTCTTTTTCAAGATAGCACTCTCCTATCAGTCCTTCTCCGGGTTTTATAACCCTATCTATATATTTTAGCCTATTCATTGCATATGATGCCTCAAGCGCCAACTGGGTATCTTCAAACTCCTGCTCTTTTACAATAAAAAGTGCTCCCTGAGCTGAGTTTGTGTATTTAACAAGCTCACTAACTATACGTTTTCCCATAACCGAATAGTCTGCTATGTTATCTCTCAGTATATCAGAAAAAAGCGCTACTCCCTCATTTATCCACAAACGCTGTTTATCATTATCTTCCTGTTGTTTACGCTCTGCTGCCACCTGAATCAGTTTTTCTCTCATCTCAACAAGACTACCTCCTAAATCGCCCTTATTTTCGAAAACATCAACATCTTTCTCAAAATTCCCATTACCAACAGCAATAGCAAACTCACGTGTATTCTTAAGGTTCTGGGTAAGGTTATTTATAGATCGCTTCATATTGGCAATCTCATCGTTATTTACAGCCTTTATATCCTCTGGTAACTCACCTTGTCCTAATCTGGTTATATGTTTTCTGAGTATTCCTATGCTCTTTATTATAAAATTAGACACTCCCATCAGGATAAGTATTATGAATAACGAGAGACATCCGAAAATAGCAAATAGTGTATAAATTGCATTATTTATACTAGATCCAAAAGACTCCTGAACAGTTGATCTAACAGCAAGCAGATCTGATTCAATATCATTTACAAGAACATTTAACTCTTTTCTTACGCCATTATTTGCCGTAAGACCAATCTCATAATCGGTATCGATAACCCTATAAAAAAATTCCTGATACTGTATAAGATAATCATTTAACTTTCTGTTGTTAACATCATTTTTTAACATGCCAGAGAACTCGCTAACCATATCTGTAAACTTATCTTTATACTTCATATCTTTACGCAGCAGATAGTCTTTCTCATGTCGGCGAAGCATAAGCATTTTACCTGTATATAGATCATTATCTATACTTTTAAGCTTTGCTTCAAGATTATGAATTCGTTGTCGCATATCACCTACCAAGCCAAAGTCTTTAAAGCCTTTCCTCCTTACAAGTAACGATAATTTATCCATCTCGGCTCTATAACTTCTGAATCTGTCTCTTAATATATCAAGGTCATATTTAAGGTTCAAATCTATTATTTCCGGCTTCTTTTGCAACAGAACAATACGCTTATCAATATCATTGTATAGCTCATACATATTGGTTATGTAATGGCTTGTTCCTGACCTGAAAAATTCAGGATTAATTGTCTCGTATATTATAAAGTCTTTCTCGTTTTTGCGCAGTTGCAGCTCTTTGCTGTATATGCTCTCTACATTACTTATAATATTGTGGGCCGTAAATGTGTTGTTTATATACCTGTTGGTTATAAAAGCAATAGATATAAGTAATATTGCAATCCCTAATGATGTTATTAGTAATATACGTTTAATTGTGAGGTTTCGTAATGCCATGCTTATTTCTGTTTACTAATACAATAGTAATTATAAACAGTAAGAAGTAATGTTTCTTAATTGTTAAGCAATTGTTACTAATAGACAAAAAAAGCGGTTACCCGTTAGGATAACCGCTCAATATATCATTCAAATGGTTTATTAACCATAGATTCCAAGATCTAACATAGAGTTAGCAACCTTCATGAAACCAGCGATGTTAGCACCATTGATATAGTCTACATAATCACCTCTTGTTCCGTACTCAACACATGATGAGTGGATATCTTTCATGATCTGCTTAAGTTTCTCATCAACCTCTTCTGCAGTCCAAGAAATATGCATTGCATTCTGAGACATCTCAAGACCAGAAACAGCTACACCACCAGCGTTTGAAGCTTTACCTGGAGCAAAAGCAACTTTTGCTTCACGGAAAATCTCGATAGCTTCTGGAGTAGATGGCATATTAGCTCCCTCAGTACAAAGGATAAGACCATTAGCAACAAGTTGCTTAGCATCTGCCTCGTTAAGCTCGTTCTGAATAGCACATGGCATAGCAACATCAACTTTTTGCTCCCAAGGCTTCTTACCAGCAAAGAACTTAGCGTTAGGGAATTTCTCAGCATAAGGAGCCACAACATCGTTGTTTGAAGCACGAAGCTCTAACATGTAGTTGAATTTCTCCTCAGTGTTGATACCATCCTCATCGTAGATGTATCCGTCAGGACCAGAAATAGTAACAACTTTTGCACCTAGTTCAGTTGCTTTCATTACAGCACCCCAAGATACGTTACCGAATCCTGAAACTGCAACTCTCTTACCTTGTAGAGAATCACCTCTGTGAGCAAGTTGCTCTTGAGCAAAGTAAACAACACCAAAACCAGTTGCCTCAGGACGAATTAGAGATCCACCCCAGTTACGACCTTTTCCTGTAAGAACACCAGTGTTTTCACGAGCAATTTTCTTGTACATTCCGTACATAAATCCAATCTCGCGTCCACCAACTCCTATATCACCAGCAGGAACGTCAGTATCAGGACCGATAAGACGGAAAAGCTCTAGCATGAATGACTGACAGAAACGCATGATCTCGTTGTCTGATTTTCCTTTTGGATCAAAATCAGAACCACCTTTACCACCACCCATAGGAAGAGTAGTAAGAGAGTTTTTAAAGATCTGCTCGAAACCTAAGAATTTAAGTCCACTAAGAGTTACACTTGGGTGGAAACGTAAACCACCTTTGTATGGTCCGATAGCGTTGTTAAACTCAACACGGTAACCTAGATTAACATGGAAGTTACCTTCATCGTCTTGCCAAGGCACCTTAAATGTAAGGATACGATCTGGCTCAACTAATCTTTCGATAATTTTTGCTGCTTCGAACTGAGGGTTTTGATTATATACTTCCTCAATTGACTCTAAAACCTCAACTACTGCCTGAAGGTACTCTTTCTCTCCAGGGTGCTTAGCCTCTAGGGCAGCCATCAATTTATCTACGTTCATTTTTTAAAGATTAAATGTTGATATTCGTTTACTAATAAAAGTAAATTTTTAATTGATTAATGGTTTGGTAAAGTTAACTATAGTAAATGCACAATTGCAAACATTAGAACACATTAATTTATATTTTTAAACACTTTTTATAAACATTTTTTGTGTTTTAGATGTTATATATTACTGCACAGTCACTAAACGGTGGGTTTCAAGATAGCTCCTTTATTACTTTTTCCATCTATAAATATTTTAACAGGTTCTTTAAAGCGGACATGACGAAGATATTCATCTTCATATATTGCCTCTTTTCCGTTCAGATAATCAATATCATAAAAGCCATCGTTCATAAACGGATTTATTGTTAGATATCCTACTCTGAACGATGTAAGATTTTGAAAGAAGTGGGTTCCCTGACTAGGATCTATTCTGTAGTTATCAAGACCCGACTCTATAATTACACGTGCCTGCGATATCTGTGCCCATTTTATCGGCACTCCAAGCCATGGGTCACTAGAGCCCCAACGCCCTGGCCCTATCAGAACATAGTGTCTGTCTTCTTCTGTAAATTTCTGGTTAAGTTCATCTATTACCTGCGCAATATCTTTTGTCTTTGCAGGATCAAAACTCTCTGGCTTAACATATACAAAGTCTGTTATGTTCTCTATTTTACCATTTCCTAATGCTGAATCAGAGCTTATAATTGTCTCCTCCTTCTCTAATAAGTCCCAGTCAAAATCAAGAATCTGATCGTTATCAACAATTGGACGTATCTGAAGGAAACTGAATATTTTTGGCGATCCTTTTGGTACATTAAGATCTACAGCAAATTCTATCTCAATAGGATTATTCATCTCACGTTGTCCAATCTCTAACAAATCTTTTAGAATATTTGCAAGAGGGAATGAGTTATATGATAACATACTTCGGAATGTAACAAGTTTTTTTCCTCCTTTCTGTACTCCTTCTCGCAACATATGAGTATGATAATCATATGTTGATGATATCTGCGCGAATTGAGGATCGTTCTCAACCTTTGATACATCAACCTTCAGAATATTAACTCCATCGTCTGTTGAAGAGACAAAGCTATCCGCAGCTAAATCAAGTGCATAAAACTCTTTTTGGGTATCTCGTAATGCTATCTCTGGTGTTGAGAGCTGAAGCACTTTTTTAGGGTATTTAGGCGAGAATCTGAGTGATTTACCTCCTTCTACTATTAATTTACCAAGACCAAATCCTATTGTTGCAATTCCATCTTCGTGTTTTTCTGGGCTAATTGGGTAAAAGTTTATTGATCTGGCAACCCCAGATAGTGTAGGGTAAAACATCTCTCCATTAGCAGATCCGCATACCTCCTGAAGTATTATACCCATCTTCTCCTCATCAATTACATTTGATGTAGCATTCATATATGCTTTACTAAGATTATAGAATACCGATGCATAGACAGATTTGATAGCCTGTGCAAGCATTTTAAGCATCTTCTTCTTGTTTGGTATATTTGGTATCATGTAGGTTGAATAGATACCGGCAAATGGCTGATAATGGGAATCTTCAAGCTTACTGGACGATCTTATTGCTATTGGTTTATTAACAACAGATAGAAAAGCTTTAAGATCTTCATGTAGTGAGGCCGGTAAATGAGCCTTTACAAATGCTTCAAGAATCTTATCGTCTGTAGCATTTGATAATGCTATCTGATATAGTTTATTAGTCTCCATAAACTCATCAAATACATCTGTACTTATAACTACAGTCTTTGGTATAGTTACAATTGTATCTTCAAATTTAGTATGTAGCTTGTTCTTTTTTATTATTGAGTTAATAAACGCAAGCCCCCTTGCTTTACCACCAATTGATCCATCACCAATTCTTGAGAATGACAGATACTCGTCAAATTTATTTCTATCAAATTTAGCAATTACACCTTGTCCCTTACTGCGTCTAAAGCTTGTTATACTATCGTAAATGTATTTACGAACATCGTCAAGATCCTCAAAATCATTAACTGTTACATATTTAAAAAGTTGTGCTATAGGGAATATTGCACGTGCATTAAGCCATTTAGAGAAATGGTTACGCTGTGAGTGATATAATAAACAGTCGTTTGATATCTTTAATATTTTCTGTTGAAGCTCTTTAAGGTTACGTGCGCGGTTTATCTCCTTACCCGTTTTAGGATCGCGGAATACAAAATCGCCAAATGCAAAGTTTCTGCTTATATAGTCGCGCAATTCCATTGACAATTTTTTTGATCCTTTATGTATAAAACCTACTCCAAGATCCTCTGCTATCTCTTTATTATCTAACTCTGATGATTGAAGCAAGAATGGTAGGTGTGGATCTTCAGCACTTACCTTCTTATATAGTTCAAATCCCATTTTCTCACCTTTCTCAGATTGGTGATTCTTCTTATATCGTATATCTGATATTATTCCAAGTAGATTCTTCTTATATTTTTCGTAAAGCTCTATCGCCTCGTCGTACGTTGTAGCCAATAATATTTTTGGTCTACCACGCATACGTAACATTTTCTGGTGCTCATTAAGAGCCTCGTCCATAAACGATTTACTCTGTTTAAGTATTATTTTATAGATGTTTGGCAGATATGATGAGTAGAATCTTACGGAGTCTTCAACAAGTAATATACACTGTACACCTACCTCTTTAATATCATGCTCAGCATTCATTTTATCCTCTACAAGCTTTGTTATTGCCAACAGAAGATCTGCTGTACCAAGCCAACTAAATACATAATCAATAGCACTTAAATCTTCCTTTTCAAGTTTAATAGAGACCTCTCTTGAGAATGGGGTAAGCACAATTATTGGAATAGCCGGATACTTATCCTTTATTGAGTTAGCCAAATTAAAAGGTCCCATATCGCTGACACTAAGCATTGATACGACCAAATCTATTGCATTATTCTGTAGAAGTTCAAATGCCTCTTTTGCTGAGTTTGTACGTATAAAAACGGGTGGATATCTAAGGTTTAACGATACATACTCATTAAAAATCTGCTCATCAATACGCCCATCCTCTTCGAGCATAAAAGCATCGTAGTTACTACAAATTAATAATACTCTGCTAATACGTTTTTGCATTAACAGGTTAAACGATGTATCATGAAACTGGAAATCTGAAATTATCTTTGGTACTTTACTATCCATATTTATTTAATCTATTATCCAACTATTACAATATAATAATGCAGGAGTTATGTCTGATAAAATTTAATAACAATAATAGGATAATAAAGTTATCTATTTTATTCTTTCAGCCATAATGTAATTGATAAAATAGCAAAAAAAAGCTCTTTGGATAAACCAAAGAGCTCTATATAGTATTATTAAATAATTACTTATTCAACGTCCCATGTAGCACCACTATTTAGCAGATCATCTACATTTTTAATCTTAGACTCAGCCTGAATAGTCTCTATCTGCTCTACAACCTGATCGTCATAAGTAGCAGCTTTAACTTTTCTGATAATACCAAAGGCTACCGGATATTCAGGATACTGCATATTAACAAGCATCATATGTAATCCAGGATTCGATTCTTCGGCATCATGTACAAGAATATCATCTTCGGTAATTCCATTCTCGCCAATAGTAACAATCTTTAGCTTAAGTCCATCAAGAACAAGCCCTTTATCTCTGTTTTTTCCAAAGATCATTGGCTTTCCATGTTCAAGTACTATTGTTCTGTCATCGCGATTCTCTTTGTCAAGAATTGCTGCATGTGTTTTATCATTATAGATTACACAATTTTGCAGAATCTCTACAACAGATGTTCCGTCATGACGCGAAGCCTCTTCGAATATTTGAGTAGATAGTTTAATATTTCCATCAAACGATCTTGCAAAGAATTTACCCTGAGCACCAATTACAAGTTCACCTGGATGAAACGGATGTTCTACTGTTCCGAACGGAGATGTTTTTGTTACAGCACCAAACTCCGAAGTTGGTGAGTACTGACCTTTTGTAAGACCATAAATCTCGTTATTAAACAGCATTATATTGATATCGATATTACGACGAATAGCGTGTATAAAGTGGTTTCCACCAATAGCCATAGCATCACCATCTCCTGTAATTTGCCAAACACTTAGTTCTGGATTTGCAGTTTTTGTACCTGATGCAATAGCTGAAGCTCTACCATGAATTCCATGAAATCCGTAAGTATTCATGTAGTATGGAAAACGTGAAGAACACCCAATACCTGAGATAAAGGCATATCTCTCTTTGTTATATGCCAATTGAGGTAGCGCACGCTGAATTGCAGTTAAGATAGCATGGTCGCCACAACCAGGACACCATCTTACTTCCTGATCACTTTTAAAGTCTTTTGCAGTATATTTTACTTGATTTTCAGACATGACTATTTCTCCTCTAATAATTTAGTGAAATGATCTTTTAATTCCATCACTGTAAATGGTAATCCCTGTACCTTATTGTATTGTTCAAACTTAAAGTTAGGGAAGTGCATTGTTAAATAGTTAGCAAACTGTCCTAAGTTAAGTTCACAAACAACAATACGTTTGTGTCCTTTAAGAACCTCTTCAACATTCTTTGGTAGTGGATTAATGTAGTTAAAGTGAGCTAAACTAACGTTTTTACCCTCTTCTCTAAGTTCATTTACCGCAGTTAAAAGATGACCTTTTGTTCCTCCCCAACCAACAATAAGTATATCTGAATTCTCTTCTCCTACGATATCAAGCTCTGGTATAAAATCGGCAATACGAGAAACTTTTGCATCACGTATTTCTGTCATCTCCTGATGGTTCATAGGATCGTGTGAAACATTTCCTTTTAGTTTATCTTTCTCAAGACCTCCAACTCGGTGCTCTAAACCAGGTGTTCCCGGGAAAGCCCATGTACGAGCAAGTTTCTCCTCATCTCTTGCATATGGCATCCAGTTTTCTGTACCCTCTTTTGCAATAGGAGCTTTAATTTCCGGATACTCTGACATAGAAGGAATTCTCCATGGTTCTGAACCATTAGCAAGGAATCCGTCTGTTAAAAGTATTACCGGAGTCATGTGCTCAACTGCTAATTTACCAGCTTTAAAAGCATAGTCAAAACAATCAGAAGGTGAACTAGCCGCAATAACTGGTATTGGCGACTCTCCATTACGTCCGTAAAGAGCCTGCATTAAATCAGATTGCTCTGTTTTTGTAGGCAGACCTGTAGATGGACCTCCACGCTGAACGTTAACAATTACTAGCGGAAGCTCAGTAATTACTGCTAGACCTAATGCCTCTGATTTAAGTGCTAAACCAGGACCTGATGTAGTTGTAACAGCAAAATTACCTGCAAAACTTGCACCAATTGCTGTACATATACCAGCAATCTCATCCTCTGCCTGAAAACTCTTTACACCAAGATCTTTACGTTTAGAAAGTTCTTGTAGAATCTCTGTAGCAGGAGTAATAGGGTACGACCCAATAAATAGTGGTAATTTAGCTTTTTCTGCTGCAGCCAATAGCCCCCATGCAGTTGCTGTATTACCATTCATATTACGATATTTTCCTTTTGTGATCTCAGCCGGAGCAACCTCATATGTAGGAGTAAGTGCCTCAATAGTATCAGCATAGTTGAATCCTGCAGATAGAACTTTTTTATTTGCTTCAATAACTGCTGGTTTCTTTTTGAACTTCTCCTTAAGATATTCCTCTGTATAAGATAAAGGTCTATTAAAGACATAACAAACAACTCCTAAAGCAAACATGTTTTTGCTTCGTAAGATACTTTTGTTATCCATCCCCATACCCTTAACAGCCTCTTTGGTAAGGCTTGTAATTGGTGCAGGGATAATATTATATTCCTGTATACCTAACTCAGTAACAGGGTCAAGAGTAGTATATCCGGCTTTTGCAATATTCTTTTCTGTAAAAGAATCAGCATCATATATAACCGAACCGCCTTTCTTAATCCACTTTGCATTAGCTCTTAATGCTGCCGGATTCATAGCAACAAGAACATCGCAATAATCTCCGGGAGTATTAACTACCTTATGCCCAAATTTAACCTGAAATCCTGAAACACCTGCAACAGTTCCTTGTGGAGCTCTGATCTCAGCAGGATAATCAGGAAATGTTGATAGGTCATTCCCAAATAATGCTGATGCATTAGAGAATAGTGTTCCTGTTAATTGCATTCCGTCGCCAGAGTCACCAGAAAATCTAATGGTAACCTCTTCTAACTGAACGACATTTGCTTTTTTGTTCATAGTTTTTTTGTTTGTTGATATACTATCTGCGTAAAAAAATATTTTCCAAAATGTAAATGCACATAAAGCATTTAATATATGCTTTATATGCATTCAACTATAATCTTTCAAAATATTAATATACGTCGATAAAAACTTTTAGTTCAATTGTACATCGCAAAATTAAGTAAGAAATTGTTACAACGGCTATTTTTTGATATTTTTTTTATCAAAAAAGGTAATATTTCATCAGTTAATCGTTTTTTGTGATATTGATTTGCAAGATTTATTCCTCTTTTTATGATAATTTTGTAAAAAAGAGAGCTATTAATAATATTTTTCAGATATGGCATTAATAAAAAAGTTAAACGGGAAGACTCCAAAAATAGGAGATGATTGTTGGTTGGCAGATAATTGCACAATTGTTGGGGACGTTGAAATGGGAAAAGGATGCAGCATATGGTTCAGCGCTGTATTAAGAGGCGATGTACATAGTATTAAATTAGGAGACAATGTAAATGTTCAGGATAACGCAACAATACATGCTACATATAAAAAATCGCCTACCAATATTGGAAATAATGTATCTATAGCACATAATGCCGTTGTGCATGGGTGTACTATAAAGAATAATGTACTCATTGGCATGGGAGCAATAGTTCTTGATGATGCTGTTATAGAAGATAATGTGATTATTGCTGCGGGTTCTGTAGTATCAAAAGGTACTATAGTTGAATCCGGCAGTGTTTATGCAGGTATTCCGGCAAAAAAAATTAAGGAGCTTGATGAACGTTTACTCGAAGGCGAAATAAACAGAATAGCTAATAGCTATCATATGTACTCTGGCTGGTATAAAGAGTAGGTTATCTATACAGGTTTTATATTATATAAGCGCATTGTAATACTATCTACAATGCGTTTTGTCTTTTCTATATCACCCGTAGTAAAAAACTCATCTCCTCTATTATTTTCACTAATATTTAGCATTCCTGCCATTTTTAATACAGATGTAGTGTGTCTGACAACGGCATTTGCCGGATTAACCAATGTTACATCAGATCCTGCTATCTTTTGAATATCCTTGCTTAAAAAAGGATAGTGTGTACATCCCAATACTAAATGATCTATATTCTCAAGGAGCATAGGTTCAATATACTTCGTCAATAGTCCTGTTATATACTCTTCATCCTTTTCACCTTGTTCAATATACTCCACAAGTCCTGATGCAATACGGTATACAACATTAACATTATTTGCATATTTTGCCTTGGTATTCTGATAGTGTCCACCTATAAATGTACCCTGTGTACCCAAAACACCAATACTCCCTGTTTTGGTTGCTTTTGCAGCAGGTTTAATAGCTGGTTCCATACCAATAAAAGGGATATCAAAATTAGTTCTTAAATGGTTAATTGCAGCCGCTGTGGCAGTATTACAGGCTACAATTATAAGTTTACATTTTTTAGAAATTAAAAACTCTGTAATTTCAGAGCTCCTCTGTATAATATATTCCGTTGATTTAGGACCATACGGGGCATTACCACTATCACCAAAATATACTATCTGTTCATTAGGAATATGATTAACCAACTCTTTATAAACAGATAACCCTCCTAAACCTGAATCAAAAATACCAATAGGACAATCAGACATAACAATAGTTGTATATTTCGGTTAAATTTATACAAGAAAAGGCTATCTGTAACAGATAGCCTTTAATTTTTTTTAGCAAATATTACTTAATTCCTAACTTAGCTTTTACTAAATCCATAATATCAATGCTATCATCAGACTGATAAAGTACTGCTCCTGCACTTGTATCAAGTATATAAGTAAACTTATTAGCTTTAGCAATCTCTTTAATAGCATTCTGTGCTTTCTCCATTATAGGCTTAAGAAGATCAGCCTCTTTTTGCTGAAGATTTTGCTGAGCAGTTCTCTGATACTCCTGAATTCTAGTCTGTAGATTCTGAATTTCTTCAACCTTTGACTGTTTAATAAGATCAGAATATGTTTTCTCATTATTCTGATAATCATTAATCTTATTATTCAATTCAACTTGCAGAACTTCAATATCTTTTCCTAGTTGTGTTGCAAAAGCTTTAATATCAGCCTCTGCTTTTGTTCTCTCAGGCATTAACGACAACAATTCCTGACCATTTATATGTCCGATTTTCAGCGTTTTCTGAGCAAAAGAAAATCCTGTAGCAAGAAACATTGCAACAGCGATTGTAACAATCAATTTTCTCATAATTTCAAGTTTAATTTATTTATTTATATCCCAATTTCATTAGTACGTCGTCACTCTTATCAAGTTTAGGGTTTGTATATAACATCTGAACCCCACTTGCAATATCATATATAAATGAGTAATTCTCATCTTTTGCAATATCAGAAACAGCTTCAAATACCTGATCCTGAATTGGTTTTATAAGTTCTTGTTGCTTTTTAAAAAGCTCTCCGCTTTGACCAAAGTATTTTTTTTGAAGCTCTTTTATTTTTCTTTCACGCGCAATAATATCATCTTCTCTTTGCTTTTGCATATCAGAACTTAAAAGTACTTTCTCTGCCTGATAGTTCTTATATAACTTCTCAAGTTCATCGTACATCTTCTCTATCTCACTCTGATAACGTGAAGAAGTCTTCTCTATCTCTTCCATTGCAGCTTTATACGATGGTATGTTATTAAGAATATACTTAGTATCAACAAAAGCAAACTTTTGTGCAGATGCAGCTACAGCAAAAACTGTAATAATAACTAATGTGGTTATTAATTTTTTCATAACATTATATTTAATTCTGTTTCAATGCTCTTTACAGTAATTAAGAAAGTATAAAGGTAAACAAATTTACACCTTTCAACTAATTAAAACAAAAGCCGTACCAAAAACAGATAGATAATTTCTGTTTAGGATTGACTCTTAACAGAATCAATCCTAAAACAATATATACTAAATTAAAATTGTTGACCAATTACAAAGTGGAATTGACTACCTCCAGCATTCTGATCATTTCCATTTGCATCAAATACTTTGTCAAAACCATATCCCCAATCTACACCAAGCATACCAAGCATAGGTAGGAATATCCTTACCCCAACTCCTGCAGATCTCTTTGCATCAAAAGGATTAAACTCCTTAAATTTAGACCAAGAGTTACCTGCTTCTACAAATACCATTCCGTACACAGTTGCCTGCGGTTTAAGTGCAAGTGGATATCTAAGATCAACAGAAAATTTATCATATATAACAGCACTACGTCTAGTTGCAATTGCACCAGTTATAGGATCCTGATATCTTTCTTCTGCAGTAAGTGAATTATTCTCATATCCTCTTAGTCCTATGTTCTGAACACCATACATATTATATCCTGACATGCCATCTCCTCCGAGTTGATATTTCTCAAAAGGAGAATAACCCAAATCTTTATTATAGTAACCTAAATATCCCATTCGCACATGTGCACTCAAAACCAAATCACCAATAAGTGATTTATACCACGATCCTTTGAAATCCCATTTATGATACTCTACCCATTTATATTTTTCTTTATTCTGTGCATCCTGAATTTTGCTCTTTTTCTCCTGATCTGTCCCACTACCATTCATTATAATATCTTTTTCACTATCAGACAGTTCCCACCATTTATCAGACTTAAAAAGCGAAAATGGTGGCGTTAATTCAATTGATAGTGAGAAGTCGGATCCATTACGTGGATATAAAGGCTGTGAAACTGAGTTTCGACCAAATACAAGATTATATGTTAGTATATTTGAGTTACCTGTTTTAAAACCAAAACCCATATCATAATTATCCAAAAAATATCTCTTATACCCAACAGTATGCATCAGTGTAAAATAGTTATCTGGCCATTCAAGTCTTTTACCTAAACCAACTGAAGCTCCCAAAACATCAAACTGACCAGGATCATCTGTCTGTGATTGACTGTACCAGTTATACTTACTATACGAGGAGTAATAGAAGGATACATGAAATGAGTTTGGTTTTTTACCACCTAACCAAGGTTCAACAAACGAGATATTAAACGATTTATAATATTTACCATTTGTCTGTCCTCTAAGACTTAATGTTTGTCCGTCACCGGTTGGCACAATTGAATTCCACTCCTTAAATTTAAAGAGCTTACGTGCTGAAAAATTTGTGAATCTAACACCTAGCGATCCTACAAACATTCCGCCTCCCCATCCACCGGAAATTTCAAGCTGATCATTAGCTTTCTCCTCCAATGAATATGTTAAATCCACAGTATTATTTTCCTGATGAGGTTTAAAATCAACTCCTAACTTCTCCGGATCAAAATGACCTAGTGTTGCCAACTCTCTTTGCGTACGCATTATTTTAGAACGACTAAACAACTCACCTGGCTTTGTGCGAATTTCTCTACGAATAACATGTTCGTTCGTTTTTGTATTACCTTCAATAATTACTTTATTAATTGTCGCTTGTTCTCCTTCATATATTCTAAGCTCTAAATCAATAGAATCTTTCTCTACCTTAACTTCTACTGGTTGAACATTAAAGAACAGATATCCTCTATCCATATAAAGTGTGGTCACAGCATCTTCATCAACATTTAATCTGTTATTAAGAAGTGTTTTATCATAATGATCTCCCTTTTTAATATTGAGAATTGTAGAAAGGTATTCTGAAGGAAACTTTGTATTTCCAATCCACTTTATATCTCTGAAATAATACTTATTTCCTTCAGCAATATTAAGTTTTAGAACTAGCTTTTTCTTAATTTTTGGCTTTGTTGGTTTGCCTAAAATCTTTCTGAAAACATTACCTAAACTAAATTTATGTTTTTCTATAACATATAATGAATCTGAAACAATGGTAGCATCTCTGTACCCATTTTCAGTATATTTATCTATAAGAACCTTTTTATCTTCCTTAAAGCTAGGCTCATAATATTTTGATGCTTTAAAGATATTCAAGTTAACCTTCTTGGTATTCTTTATCCATCTTCTAACTTTTTTATCCTTTATGTGAACATTACCAGCAATCTCAATATCTTTTATTCTTGCACGTTTACCTCTATCGACATTAAAAATTAATTTAACAGTATTTTTATAGGTAGTATCGTTTTTTACAATACTATTAACACTACAGAAATAGAAACCCTTTTCCTTAAAGTGATCTTTAATTATCCTCTCTGAATTCTTAACAATATCTTCAGTCACCTGATTACCTGTACGCAAATGAAGTTTTCCTCTGATATCTTTCTCTTGTCCTGATCTCAATCCTTTAAAAACGACTCTTGATAATCTTGGTTGTTCCTGCAGATATATCTCAACAGCTACTTCGTTTCCTTTAACAGGCGTATATGAAATCTGAACATCAGAAAACAAACCCTGCTTCCAATACTTTTTTATTGTAGATGTAAATTTATCACCCGGAATATCAATCTCGTCTCCTACTCTGAATTCAGCAATATGTAATAAGATATCTGTATCCAGATATTTTATTCCTGTAATTTTAATATCGCTAATAACAAACTTCTTAGGACGGCTATAATCTGCTGTTTTATCAGTTGTCTGAGCTGACAGAGTCAGTCCAATAAACATAAAAACAATCAAGTTTATAATTTTCTGCATGTTAGTTATATATAGTTTAATATGGTTAGGCTTTATTAATTTGTTCACTTATTTTACCAAATCTCCGCTCTCTGTTCTGATAGCTCATTATGGCATCATAAAATGTATTCTTACTAAAATCAGGCCAAAGTACTTCTGTAAAATAAAATTCGGCATATGCCAATTCCCACAATAAAAAGTTACTAAGGCGACACTCACCACTAGTTCTTATCAGAAATTCAGGATCAGGAAATTCTGATGTGGTAAGGTTATCTGATATCATCGTATCATCTATATCTTCTACTTTAATTATATTATCAGCTATATTTTCAGATATTCTCTTAACGGCATTGGTAATATCCCATTTTCCACTATAGTTTAGTGCAAGAATAAGGTTCATACCTGTATTAGTAGCAGTACTCTCTATAGCACTACTAAGTTTTATTCTTACGTTTTTAGGTAATCTGGCAATATCTCCAATTGTGTGCAATCGTATATTATTTTCATTCAATTTCTTTGTTTCGTTTTCTATTGCAGAAACTAACAATGTCATTAATCCATCAACCTCAAGTTTTGGTCTGTTCCAATTCTCTGTTGAAAATGCATATAAAGTAAGATACTGTATACCCATTTCGGCAGCCGCTTCTGTGGCTTCTCTTACAGCATTAACTCCATTCTTATGACCAAAAAGTCTGGAATTTCCTTTTTTCTTTGCCCATCTGCCATTACCATCCATTATTATGGCAACATGTTTGGGTATATTATTTTTATCTATCTCCTTTAATAATGTCATTGTTTATATGCCATTTGTATATGTTCTGCAAAGCTTCCTTGAACCTCTAAGTTTGTAACTTATATGTACGCCTATAAATGAGTACCAGTCGTTGTTAAAGAAGGTAGATGCATTATTATTAGTTTTATTTATATTATCATATCCATTAGATACATCATCAAGTTCATCAGAAAAGCTTTTACAATATATCCACTCTAAGCCAATTGTATATCTACGTTTAATTTTAAACTTAACTCCACCTCCAAACGGAATAGAAGGGACTAGTTTTTCTAAATCGTAAGAACAACCAAATCCACCGGCTATATAAGGTGTAAAATTCCCAGAATTAGCTTTAATGTCAGAAAACCTAAAGAAGTTAACCTCGTATCTCAATGAGAAATGAACAAACGATTTTTTAAACGAATAATCTTTTGTCCCTGGAATAAAACTGGAAGACGAAGTGTAATCAGATGATAACGTAAAGAAATTAAGATCTGCCTTAACAGCACTAATTTCATCAATATTATATCGTGAAAAGAATCCAAAAAAAGCATTTGGACTATTTAGAATTTTCTTCTGATTAAGGTCGCCCTGATAATAACTGGCTCCAAGGTATAGTCCAAGATCCATTTTGTTTTGACAAAACGCATTAAATCCTAGCATTAAACTTGTTAGTATGATCAAAAATCTTCTCATGCACCTACCTTCCTGTTTCAAGTTGTCAAATATAGTAAAACTATTGTTTCATCTGCTCTCTATCCCACAATTTGATCATTATATTAACTCATATTAATAGGTTTTAACATTTTTTAATGTCGTATAACCCACCGTTTTCTTTTAAACTTCCTCTTCTGTTTAAGTTTATATGCTACTGTAACAAAGGCATTATGATACATATCATTAAACCTTGTTGTTGTTTCCAGACCATCAATCTTATCTGAGGTTGTTATCCTAGTTATTATCTCTAACGAAAATACCAATCTATGGTTATAGTCATATCTTAAACCAAAACCAAACGGGAAACCTACTCCCCAGTTAAACTGGTTAAATCGATAATCAGTTTTAAGATATTCTTTAGCAGTGACATTTGCAAAAAAGCACTCAACACCTAACAGAAAATAGAATTTATAACCATCTCTAACATAACGTTTAGAACCAACCCTAACAACTCTTTTCCCACGTCTTTTACCAGAAAACATTTTAAAGATTGTAACCTCTGTCTTTGCACCAAAAGTTAACATATTAGTAGTAAATCCATATCCCTTAAAATAAGGGTTATCTATTGAATTTTGAGCACCAAAATTTAGATATGAAATATTACCGGAATAATTAAACGGTCCACCAGATTTATATCTGTATCCTCCGGAAATTCCGATACCAACAGTTTTTGTTATATAGTCAGGTATTACTTTGATATAGTCTTTTGTAGTTTTGCCCATTTGTCCTGAATAAAATGTTGGTCCTACAGATAAGAACACCTCATGATTACCATCCTTTATTCTTTGTCCGTACAACAGACTAACAATAAAAAAGCATACAAACGATATTAATATTTTTTTATTCATCAAAAAAATAAAGGCTGATTACATCATATATTAACTATACACTCAATAACAATAACTAATCTTTCGCAAAATTTATTATACAGAGTCACACATTACAAATATACAAAAAACTTACCATGCTCTCTGTTGCAATGTAATTAATTACGAATATCTACACCCCATAATAGCTTTTCTCTTAAAGTACTGAAGTAATTAGTCTTCTCTACGCTAGCAATTTTTATCGTATGAGATGCCTTTTTTACTACAACCTCAATATCTGAATCAACCACATATGAGTTATTATCTACAGATACCAAAACTTTAGAATCTCTTGACTCTATTTTACATCTTATTTGGCTCTTATCTGGTATAATCAAAGGTCGCGCCGAAAGATTATGCGGAGCAATAGGCGACAACACAAAATTTTCAGATCCAGGAATAACAATTGGTCCTCCTACACTTAAAGAATATGCTGTAGAACCTGTTGGTGTTGAGATTATCAATCCATCGGCCCAATAGGTATTAAGAAACTCATCATTTATATAGGTTTTGATTTTTATCATAGAGGTCTCTTTTTTCTGTATTGCAACCTCGTTAAGAGCAAAATTGTTTTCTAGTTTTTTGTCATTTATAGACACCTCTATCATTGTACGCTCTTCGATCTTGTATGATCTATCTTTAATTGCAATTATAGCACTCTCAATATCATCTAACGATACAGTTGCCAGATAACCCAATCTACCAACATTAACACCAATTATAGGTATGTTCTTATCACTAATAAACGATACAGCCTCAAGAAATGTACCATCTCCACCAACACTTATTATAACATCAGTATTATCTGGTAAATCAGCTTGTTTATCAAATATATTATAAGAACCTCTTAATTCGTGGTTGTATTGCTTACAACATTCAGATATATTCTTGTGTATATATGCTTCTGATGAGTACTTTTTAATCAACTCCAGAACCTTAACATATGAATCTACTTTTTCCGATTCAAACGTTCTTCCGTAAACTGCAATTCTTGCCATTAAATAAAAATTTGGCTAAATATAAGCTATAGAATCTAAAAAAACTAAGTATTAAGAAACCTCATTAACGAATCGTAATTATCTTTTATATTATTGTCTTGTGCATCCTCTTTCATAAACGAAGCCAGAATATCGTAATTATACCTTTCAAACGATTGTCTTACAGCTGAAATATCAATAGTATCAAGTTTAAGAGACAATTGTATGCGTGTTGATTCTGGAATTGGCTTAACATATGAACTCAATATTTTTATATCGTTTCCTTCAACAATCTGAGCAATCTCTGTAAACGAATAATCTCTCTCATTAAGTTCCAGAACAATTATGCTACCCGGAGTTTGCATAGCCGAAAATGATGAAAAATAGTGCAATAAATCAGGAATTGTTATTAAACCTACATACTCCTTTAAACCATTCAGAACAGGAACAACAGTTAATTTTAGAGATGATGCTATATTCATAACTTCAAAAATATGCTGGTCTTCAATCACGTACGGTTTATGCAACGATAATGAATGATTTCCTAATGGTTCATCCGGAGTATTAAGATCATATATATCCGATTCAGATATCAATCCTAAAAACTGAGAATTATTTACAATTGGCAAATGATTAACCTTAAAGACATCCATAAGATTTAACGCATCCATACCTGTGTCGGATGTTTTTAATATTGGAATTACTTCTGAAAGGATATCTCTTGCCAGCATAAAATTGTATGTTATTTTTCCTAACTTTGGAAGTTAATAAATTTTATTTAAAAGATTAAACATGACTCGTCTTAGTGTAAATATAAATAAAATTGCCACAATAAGAAATGCTCGTGGTGAGAATACACCAAATGTTGTTGAGGCAGCTATAAATTGCGAAAAATTTGGAGCAGAAGGAATAACGGTACATCCTAGACCAGATCAGAGACACATAACATATAAAGACGTATATGATCTGAAAAAGGTTGTAACAACAGAGTTTAATATTGAAGGATATCCTAATAGTGAATTTATAAAACTAGTAAAAGAGGTAAAACCAGAACAGGTTACCTTAGTGCCAGATCCACCAGAAGCTTTAACTTCAAGCGAAGGATGGGATACTATAAGACACAAAGACTTTCTAAAGAAAGTTATTGCAGAGTTTAAAGCAGATGGTATAAGAACGTCTATATTCCTTGAGGCAAATACTGAAATGGTTGAACATGCTCTTGAAACAGGAACCGACAGAATAGAATTTTATACAAAACCATATGTAGATAATTTTAATAGCACCCCAGAAGAAGGAGTTAACTCTTTTGTAAAAGCAGCAGAAAAAGCGAATGAACTTGGTATTGGTATAAATGCCGGACATGATCTCAACCTTGATAACCTGCGCTATTTTGCAAAAAACGTACCTGGATTATTAGAGGTAAGCATTGGACATGCTCTTATTTCTGATGCTCTTTATCTTGGTCTTGAAAAAACAATTGAACTTTATCTATCTGAGTTACGTTTCTAATCAATTAAAATTAATTGAAACTATTTTTTGAAAGATGAAACGAAGCATGAGTAAAGTTCTTTTAACATACGAAAATGATTATAAATGCGCGTTCCTTCTGACAATTGAGAATAAAAAACAAACCAATGAAACTATTCTCACGAAAATACGGGGAGGCTGGTCCTCCTCTGATAATTATTCATGGATTATATGGGATGTCTGATAACTGGGCTACTGTAGCTAAAGAGCTATCAGATAAATTTGTTGTATACACTATTGATCAGAGAAATCATGGTAGATCTCCTCATTCAGATATACATGATTATGACAGTATGTGTAACGATTTAAAACTGTTTTTTGATGATAATAATATTGACAAGGCAACTCTTGTAGGTCACTCAATGGGAGGAAAAACAGTTATGAAGTTTGCTGAAAAATATCCAGAATATATCTCGGCAATAACTGTAGTTGATATATCACCAAAAAAATATGATCATAAAACTGATGCTGAGCTTACAACTGACCACAGAAAAATAATTGGTGCTCTTCTCAATATTAATCTTGAAAGTATTAAAACCAGGAAAGATGCAGACACAAAACTTTCTGAATATCTCAATGATATAAAGTTGAGAGGCTTCCTATTAAAAAATCTGAAGAAAGATAATAATAGAAAATTTTATTGGGGATTAAACATTAATTCAATAAACAACAATCTGGAAAGGATTACTGATAAAACTGATGGTATATCTACAAAAGGAATATACGGCTTTCCCGTACTATTTATCAGAGGGCTTAAATCTAATTATATTACAGACAATGATATTTCTTTAATACGTGAAATTTTCCCATATGCCGATATTGTTGATATTCCTGAAGCAGGTCACTGGATACATGCTGAACAACCAGAACTATTCATTAAAACACTGAAGAATTTTCTTTTAGAATAAAAACAATACCGTAAAGAGTAACAAACTTATACACATTACGTATAAGTAGTTGATTTTTTTTGCAGAAGCAATTACCATACTAATTAATTACTTGTACGTATGAAAACACAACCAACTCAGGCTAACAAAGCCTCTTTACTATATCATCTTAACGAAGTAGTATCAGGTAAAAGAAAATTCGAAAATGTGTATCAGGCTCTTACACGTATGATTCTTGGAGATCAAAAGACTATTGAAAAAGTCACAGTTAATGGTCGATCTACCTATAATTTCAAAATACTACGCCAAGGCGACAAGCATATTATAGGTATGTATGATGAGATAAACTCATTTGTATCATTTATTAAGGATGCTGCGGAGGGAGGATCATCAAAAGAGATGGCATATGTACTTATTGGTGAACCAGGTAATGGAAAAACCTTTTTTGTAGATTACCTTAGTCAACTTTACAGAGATTTTGTTGCTGACGATAAGAATAAAAAATACACATTCAGATTTAACTATCTTGATAAAATTGGTGGCTATGGAAAGATAAAATCAGCCGAGTCGCAAACGTATGAAGATCCCATGATACTTCTGCTTAATCTTTATGAGGATACATCTGAAACAAAAAAATTTCTGAATCAAAACGGCGTAACAAAACCTCAGATAGAGATATTTTTTAGAAATTACAGACCACTTGGTGCTTGTTCTGATTATATCTGGAATCAGATAAGAGAGTATTGCAATAATGATATTGCTAAGATGATAGATTTTATTGACGTTATACCTATTCCTGTAAGTGAAACACGCGGTACTCTTACTGGTAAATATGCTGCAAAAGATAAAATAACCTCATCTGCTGTCGATCTTCTTGGGGAAGAGTCTATAACCAGATTATTACACATTGCTGATACTAATAACCCGTATAGATTTGATCTTCGCAGAGGAGCACTAGCAAGAGTTGCGGGAGGAGGAATTCATTTTGCCGATGAAATTTTTAAGAACAAACGCGATCTTGTACAAGTTTATCTTGGTGTAATACAGAATAGAACACTTGATATTGAAGGTTTCAAATGGCCTTTAGATACTCTTATTATTGCAACAAGTAATAACTCTGAATTTGCACGATTCATTGAGGAGAAAGAGCAGGCTCCGATTGTTGACAGATGCAGGGTAACATACATGTCGCACAATACAGATTATAAGTTACAAAAAGAGCTTACTGAATATGCAATGGGTGGCGATAATAAAACCACATTTATGAATGAGTCTATGCATAGAGATCCTAATCTCAACTATGCTATTTCATCAACAGTTATACTGAGTAGAATGCCTTCAACAGATAAATTGACAGCAATTGAGGTGATGAAACTTGCAGCAGGTGAGGTTGCCGGAGAAAAGAGCATTAAAACTTTACGTGAAGTAATTAACGAACTGAACAGAGACCCTGATATTACAAAACGATTTGGTCAAAAAGGTTTAGGACACAGGAATCTTGGACGTGCAATTCAGATTCTTCTAGAGAGTTCAGAAACACAAGAAGGTCAATGTATGTATGCTGGCGATGTATTTACTGCATTTGAGTCTGTAATACTTGATTATGTGCAAGATCCGGATTCACGAACCAAATACTTTAACGACCTTAAAACTGCAAAAGAGCTTCATAGAAAAAACATAATGACAACAATATTTAATGCTTACATGGATGAACCTAAAGCTATTGAGCGAGATGTACTCAATTATGTAAACATGATTATTGGTATGGATGCGAAAAACCTTGGCGACGACAAGATATGGACATACAAAGATCCGCAAACAGGTAAACTTGTTGCACTTAAGATTGACCAGACATTTGTTAATAGCGTTGAGGAGCGATTAGGATTAAAGAATGAAGAACAAAAACAGAGTTTCAGAACTACAATATCAAAAATATATGGCCAAAAATTAATACAAGAGCCCTCATATAACTTTATGGATAATAACGAATTGGTAAAAGCTGTTACAGATGTCAGGTTAAAGTCAGACGTAGCTGGAGCTGGCTCACTTGTTGGCGCTCTATCTAACAGAACTAATGAAGAGAATCAGAAACTGTATAATAGAATGCTTGATACAATGGTCGAGAAATTAGGCTATTGCAAAACATGTGCACTTAAGACCATTGAATACTTCTGTACGCTAGATGACTCAAATTAGGTAGCCATGAACAGACGTAATAATAAAAAAAATAAAAAGGGATATACTGAGGCTGATAAAAAAGGTGAAAAATTATCTGACGAGAATATAAGAGAAAAAGATCTTTACTACTTAAATTCAATATATCAAATATCTGACTTCCTAATTTTTGGTTATCCAGATATATCTTCAAGTCCAATAAACGCACTTTATACTCTTGATGAACTTTTAAACAGAGATAAACAGCGCGAAAAGGATGGATTTCCGAAACGAATAAAGATTGGTAAAATTGTTAAACCAGTAAAAGGTAAGGATGGTTCTGTAATTGTTGTACCAACAACAACAGAACCCAAGTTCTATCACGATAATACAGTAAAAAGAGATGAAAAGGATTTGGGAGAATCAGGTGGTACAGGTGAGGAACAAGAAGGTGAAGTTATCGGGCATCAACCAGTAGAACCAAAATCAGGCGAAGGCGAAGATCAGGGTGCAGGGCAAGGAGATGGTGGTGAACATGAATTAACATCAGAGGCATTTGATCTTGGAAAGATGTTACATGAAAAATTCCAGTTACCTAATCTAAAAGTAAAAGGATCAAAAAAAGCTTTCTCCAAATTCAGATACGAATTAACAGATAAGAATGTTGGTTTTGGACAAATTCTAGATAAGAAAGATACCATAAAAAAGATTGTTGAAACCAATATACAGTTAGATAATATAGATCCTTCAAAGGATATTAATCCTGAAGATCTTATTACTTCTCCAAATCTTAATGTATATAAAATATTATCGCGCGAAAAGGAGTTTGAGGCACAAGCTGTTGTCTTCTTCATGAGAGACTATTCCGGATCTATGTATGGTGTTCCATCAGAAGCTGTATGTTCTCAGCAACTACTTATTTATAGTTGGTTAATGTATCAATATAAAAACAGAGTAGAAACACGCTTTATTCTACATGACACTGAGGCTAAAGAGGTTTCAGATTTCTACACCTATTATAAATCATCTGTTGCCGGAGGAACAAATATCTCCAAAGCATTTACATTGGCAGAAAAGATAATTACAGATCAGAATCTTGCTAGAGATTATAATATTTATATACTCTATGGTACCGATGGCGATGACTGGGATAGAACTGGTAAGGATACAATTGAGTGTGTAAAAAGACTTACAGAAATTGTTAACAGAATTGGTTGCACTGTTGTACGTAATTCATATGCTGCTTCAACAATGACAACATTTGAAAGATATATTATTGGATCTGGTCTTATAAGAATAAGAAGTGACAAAATAAGATTAGACTCGTTTCCATCTACACTATTTAATGAGAATAGATTGGTTGAAGGTATTAGAAAACTATTAAGCGAATAACCATGGAACTCATAAATCAGAGAACAAAAAGGATAATGGAGGAGTGCAAAATGCGTTCAAAAGATGCAGGTTTAATATTTGATGACGAAAGCATTGAGTATATAATCACAAATAAAGATATGATTGAACTCTCTCCTAAAAATATGATACCAACACTATATGATTATTGGGTTAATGACGTTGAGGTATTAAAAGGAAAGGGGCTTTACAAAGCATATCCAACTAATCCATATGAAACTGTAATTAACTCAAGACCAGCTGTGTCTTTTTATAACGATAACAATCCTGATTGGCTAAATATAATGATATTCTATCATGTATTAGCTCATATAGACTTTTTTCAGAGTAACAGATTCTTTAAACATACTTGGAATGATGACTTTGTTGGGCAAGCTCTTGCTGACAAGAGGTTAATTGCATCATATAGAATAGAGCATGGACGATGGGTTGACTATGTTATTGAATTTGCCAGAGCTATAGATAATATCACATCATATTTCTCGCTTATTAAAGATGAGGTAAAAGACAATATGTCTGATAAATTGAGATACTATTTTGAGGTATTTCTACAGAGTGAGAAAGGAGTTTCTCATGCCGAGGTTTTTAATGAAGTTGAAAGATACAATAAACTGAAAGAGAAAAGTAAAGATGTAGCTGAACGTATATTCTTTGCGGGAATAAAAAATAAATATCCAGAATTAACAACTATGTTCTCTGCATGGCAAAGAAAGCAGCTTAAAAAGACAAAAAGCGATGTTCTTGAATATATAAGAGATAACTCTTCTTTTCTTATGAAACAAGAGAATCTGTGGATGAAAGATATTCTTACTATTATACGAAACAGTGCTAACTATTTTGCCCCTCAGATACGTACTAAAATTATTAATGAAGGCTGGGCATCATATTGGCACGATAGATTATTCAGGTCTGATAATAGAATAAAAGGGCATGAAATAGCATATGCAGAAGTTAATGCTAAAGTAACATCATTAAACAGGGTAGGAATAAATCCTTATGCAATAGGAATGAGACTTGTTGATTATGTTCATGAACTTAATGAGAAGGGAAAAACCAGCTATGACTTTCAAATTCTTCTATCAGCCGAAGAGCGCAATAAATATAATATGAGTACAGGTCTTGGAGACAATGCTCTGTTTAAATTGAGAAAAAATTTCTCTGATTTTAGTCTTATAAACACGTTTGTTGATCAGGATTTTGTTGACAAACATAATCTATTTGTTGCAGGAAAAAGAATGCGTAAAGATATCAATATGATTGAGTATTATGTAAAAAGTCGAAAAGCAGGTGATTACAAAAAAATGATTATAGACTCATTATATCATCCTCCACTTATTGAGGTAAAGAGAGAAAAGACAACATCGGATCTACTCTATCTTGATCATAAATTCGAAGGTAAACAACTGGTATTTGAATATATATCTGACGTAATGATTGGTCTGGAGTTTCTATGGGGAGGAGAAGTAAAGCTAGAAACTACAGAGATATACCCGGCAGCTTCTACTTCTGCAGAGATGCAATTTGATTACAGGAGAGTTGTATACAGCATGCTTAACAAAAGACTAAAACGAATAGAGTTATGAGTAACAGCAATAAAAATGAACTAGATAAGATTAAGATGCAGATGTCGGCTAAAGGTGAACGTCTTGAAGCTCTTATATCTCTTGGTGAATCTATAAAAAAAAGTTCTGTTTTTGATGCAACGAGTTTTAATGATTTTTTATACACAGCTACTCGTAACCCAAAGATAGTATTCAGAGATATTTATCAACTCTTTTACGATATGGTTCACCACTATATAAAAGGTATTAAAGGTAGTATTAAAACTTTTCATACAGCTGAAGAGAATTTCTCTGACTATGACTGTTCTGCGTTATTTGAAGACAAATGTGATGAACCATTTTTTGCAGATACAATGTTTGTTACAAGGCTTATCAAGATGGTTAACAATTTTAAGCTTGCTGCTCAAAAGAATCAGATAGTACTGTTTGACGGACCTCCGGGAAGTGGTAAAAGTACATTTCTGAACAATATTCTTTTTAAACTAGAAGAGTATACAAAAACTCCGGCAGGAGCATTTTACTCAACATTGTGGCACATTGATATTGAGAAATTAGGAGGATACTCTAAATTAATAGAACAGATAAAAAGTCATAATAATGGTAAGGATAGTGAAACAATTATATCACAATTTCCAGCCGCCATTCACAATGAGCGTTATCTGGATTTTGCCTGTCCAAATCATGATCATCCAATTGTTCAGATTCCAAAACTGTATCGAAGGAAATTTCTTAATGAAATGATTCCCGGAGGTAAGTTTAAGCATACCCTTTTCAGGCATAAAGAATATGAGTGGGTATTCAAAGATATACCTTGTAGCATATGTAATACTATATACTCTGCTCTAGCAAATATACTTGACGATACAATAGATATCTACAATATGCTTATGGTTCGTAGATCTGAATTCGACAGACAAACAGGTGTTGGAATAAGCGTTTATAATCCAGGTGATCCGGTTATAAAAAAACCAATTACTAATCCAATACTTCAACAGATGATAAACGGTCTGTTAAATACTGATAGAGTCAGATATATATACTCACCTCTTGCTAACACAAACAATGGCGTTATGGCTCTTATGGATATAAAAGAGAATAATATAGAACGACTTCGTGACCTTCATGGAATTGTAAGTGATGGTATACATAAAGTAGAGTTTGTTGAAGAGCGTATAAGAACCTTATTTATAGGTCTCGTGAATCCTGCAGATAAAGAGCACTATGATAAAATCCCATCGTTCCGAGATAGAGTTGCTACTGTAAAAATCCCATATATACTAGATTACGAAACAGAAACAGAGATATACATAAATAAATTTGGTAGAGCAATTATGGCAAGGTTTATACCAGGTGTATTAGAGAATTTTGCAAAACTAATTATTGCATCACGTGTATCAACTCTTGCAACAGAGATAAGGCGATGGTTAAAAGATGAGAAGATATATGCCAAGCATACAGATCCAGATCTATTATTACTGAAACTGGAACTATACACTGGGCGTATTCCTGAGTGGATTACAGAAGAAGATGTTGCTAACTATACCAATGAAGTACAAAAGGATATCTCACATGCTGCATCATTTGAGGGAGACAAAGGTGTTTCCGGACGTCAATCTTTAATATTGTTTAATATGTTTATGAGTAAATACTCATCGTCTAACCGACTTATAACTATTGATAGTGTTATAGAGTTTGCCAGAGAGAATTCTGAACTAAAAAGGCAGGTTCCTCATAGTATTGTCAAGCCTCTAACTGAGCAGTATAACTACAGTGTATTACAACAGGTTAAACAGTCAATATACTCATATAATAAAGAGGAGATATCTAAAACAATAATGAACTACCTGTTTGCACTAAGCTTTGAACCAGGAACAGAGAAGGTATCACCTTATACAAATGAAAATATAGACATTACAGAGGAATTTTTTTCTGAAATCGAAAATTTTCTTCTTGGGAGCAATGTTACTGATGAAGAGAAGATTAGATTCAGAGATGCTACAAGAAAAGAGTTTATATCAAAAACTCTAACTATAGATATTAAGATTAATAATATCCCTATTATAGATACAGAGCAATTTCAGAAATTAATTAAGTTATACCGAAAAAATCTTAAAGAAAATTCACTAAACAACTACATTAACAACAACAATTTCAGAAGAGCAGTAATCGACTATGACAAACCTGCTTTTATGAGTTATGACAAACAGATTAGAACAGATGTTAATACACTCATCAGGAATATGAGAAAGGAATTTAAATACTCCTTAAAAGGGGCTCAACAAATTATTGCATATGTATTTGACAATAGGTTATTTAATCAGTTTAACAGTTAATTTTTTCAGACAATATTAGCCTTGCTATATACAGATCTGCTTGCCAAAAGAGTCTGCATAAGACCTCTCATACCAAGAAATATAACAAATGCTGCCCATATTGCATGATTACCAATAAAAGGTATTAGGACATAGTATACTGCAAAAAACATTAGCGATGCCACCAACATAGAATTTCGCATGCCCACTGATGCAGTTGCGCCAACATATATGCCATCCCATAAAAAAGATGCAAAACTTACTATTGGTATTGCTACTATCCACCATCGGTAAACATCAGCCAGATTAATAATCGATATTTCAGATGTTATTATTAACATTAGCTGTTTTAAGCCTGTTGCATATATAGCCGAAAAGAGAATACTAATCACTGCCCCAAACAGAAAAATTCTTCGCACAATCTTTTCAAGATATTGCCTGTTACTCTCTCCAATATATAAACCTGTAAGAGCTTCGCCAGCATAGGCAAACCCATCTGTAATATATGAAAATAGTGTAAAAAATTGTAGTAAAACTGTATTTACAGCTAATACAGAATCGCTAATTTCAGCTGATTTCGCTGTAATAAACGATAAAACAAACAACAGACACATAGTACGTATAAAAATATCTTTGCCTACACGCATAAAAAGGAGTATTGCCTTAAGGTCTATTATCTCTTTAAATGTTGTAAATTTGAATACATTACCAAATCGTTTATACAAAAAGTATACTGCCATAATCAGACCTACATACTGAGCTAAAACAGTACCAAGTGCCACTCCTTCAACATTCATATCAAATAGATATATAAAGATTGCACTAAACAGAATATTCAGAATATTAATAACTATTGAAATTATCATTGGTATTCTGGCATTCTGCATACCAATAAACCATCCCATAAAAGAATATAATCCTATTGTAGCAGGTGCAGCCCATACTCTCACATAAAAATATTGTCTGGCAAGACTCTCTACCTCATTACCTCCTGAGATAATACCAAAACTAAGTGTCTCTACAGGAACCTGAAACAGCATAATAAGAGCAGCTCCTATTGTTCCGATAAAAAGGCTCCTACCTAATAATCTGGCTGTCTCTGATTTATCCTTTTTACCATATGCTTGTGCTGTAAATCCAGTTGTTCCCATACGCAAAAAACTGAATCCCCAATACACAAAACTAAATATCATACCGCCCAGAGCTACAGCTCCAATATATTTATCAGACCCCAAATGTCCTACAAGTCCGGTATCAAACATACCAACAAGCGGTACTGTTATATTACTTATTATATTTGGTATTGCCAGTCGCAATATTTTCTTATTCATAATAAAAATATTTTCTGCAAATATATATCAATATCTTACAATACTTATAACAAACCTCATAACCACAAATATCGATATCGCCTATATTAAAAAGTATAATTTTTTACAATTAGATAAAACCTTTTTTTATTATCATTGTTTAAGTAAGTGAAAAATGAAAGAGTTTAATAAAAAATATTTAGAGATATGAAATTTGAATTACCAAAATTGCCATACGCAAACAACGCACTTGAGCCACACATTAAAGAGCAAACAATAAACTACCACTATGGCAAACACCATCAGGCTTATGTGAACAATCTTAACAATCTTGTTCCGGGTACTGAATTTGAGAACTCTACTCTTGAAGATATTATTATGAAAGCAGATGGCGGTATATTTAATAATGCTGCACAAATCTGGAATCATACATTCTATTTTGAGTCGTTCTCTCCTAGCCCAAAGAGTGCTCCAACGGGAAATCTTGAAGCTGCTATAGTTCGTGATTTTGGTTCGTTTGATGCATTTAAAGAGCAATTTACAAAAGCTGCTGCAACATTATTTGGTTCTGGTTGGGCATGGCTTTCAGCCGATAAAGATGGTAGACTTCATATTACGCAAGAGTCTAATGCAGGAAACCCAATGCGTAATGGTCTTAAACCATTGCTTACATGCGATGTTTGGGAACATGCATATTATCTTGACTATCAAAATGTGAGACCATCATATATTGGTTCATTCTGGAACATTATAGATTGGGCTGTAATTGAAAGACGTTATTAATTATTATTTCTGTAATTCAAATGCCGGGGATTTTCTCCGGCATTTTTGTTTTATACAAATCTTGTTTACAATAATCTCGTAATTGAGATACCTGAAAAATATTGTTTTTCTACATTTGTTAGTCCTGATTTTGCAAAGGGTTCTACTATTTATTATATATTTATTGCTCATACAAAACATACTAAGTTAATGCACATAGATTATATTTAATGTGTAGGATTCACACAAAAAACAGAGAATAAACTATAATCAAATAAATATCATGAACTTAAGAGATATAGTAATAAAAAACAGAAGTTACAGACGATTTGATGAGAATGTAAAAGTTGAATATAACCTCTTAAAAGAGCTTGTTGATACTGCAAGATATACACCTTCGGCACGTAATATACAACCTCTCAAATATGCAATAATAACCAATAATGATAAGTGTAATAAGGTATTTGATACACTTGCTTGGGCTGGTTATCTTAAAGAATGGAAAGGTCCTGAAGAGGGTGAACGACCAACAGGTTATATTATAATGATGGGCGACACTAAGATAACCAAAAATTTCTCTGTTGACCCTGGTATCGCAGCTCAAACTATCATGCTGGGGGCTGTAGAAAAAGGTTTTGGCGGATGTATAGTAATGGCTGTTGACAAGATTAAGTTACGTGATGAATTAAATATTCCAGAACATTTGGATATAATACAAGTTCTGGCAATTGGTAAACCTAAAGAGGCAATCATTATTGAGGATATAATCAATAATGATTATAAGTATCACAGAGATGCAAATGGTACACATTTTGTACCTAAACGTAGAACTAACGATATTATTATTAAACTTTAATCCTCAAAAATGAAACGCACGATTCTGCCCTTAGTTATCCTTTTTATAAGTTCATCAATATTTGCTCAAATAAAAAAAACGATAAAGCAACATCCTGTAGTATTTACAGGGGTAGTTGTTGATATTAAAAGTCAAGCTCCGCTTAACGGTGTAAATATATCTATCGGAAGTTTAATTGTTGGACATACAGATACTGAAGGCAGATTTTCTATTGCTGCTACACACGGCGATACTATAAAAATATCATATATAGGATACAATGAGAAAAATTATATTGTGTCTGATACGCTACAACTACATATGTACAATATAGGATTTGCTCTATCAGAAAAAGAATATGAGATAGAGACGGTTATTGTTTTTCCTTCTGGCGACTATAATGCAATGAAGAGTCAGATCCTAAATATGCCTTTAGATAAAAATATTGAGAATGCAAACCGTAATTTCAGGAACTCTAAATATCAGGCTTTAACACATCAACCAGCAAAACTAGATGCTGATGCTATTACACAAAGAACTATACGAGGGTTTGGATACAAAGCTTCTGAAACCGGAACTGTAGCTGCTGATCAATCTTTCAATGCAATAATGATACCTCTGTTTCTTGTTAATCTTATCAAAGATATGAATAAGCCTGAAGTTCCTGCACCTATTAAAATGGAGCAACACAGTATTTATAATTTGCACCGCAATTTGAGATTTTTTGACAAATTTTGAGACAGTTTGACGTGAGATTTTTTGACAAATTTTGAGAAAAACAGCAGATCAGCACCTCTTAAACAGCTCCAAAACCTTACTACTATTGGGGTAAAAGTACCCCATTACAAATATCAATATTTCCAATATATCACCATATACACACATAACAAGCTGCTGTATTAGCATTGAACGATCAAAGCAACATACCTGAGTACATATGGCAAAGCCTCTTATACCTAATAAAAACGGCTCTCTCAGGTTCTGGAATATACATTATTTTTCATGTTCTCAGAAAAGCAGCAGATCAGCACCTCTTAAACAACTCCAAAACCTTACTACTATTGGGGTAAAAGCACCCCATTATACATATCAATATTTCCGATATCTTACCATATACGCACATAACAAGCTGCTGTATTAGCATTAAACGATCAAAGCAACATACCTGAGTACATATGGAAAAGTCTCTTATATCTAATAAAAAAGGGTGTCCTCATCGCTTGGATATACAGTATTTTCACTTTACTTTTGGGGTATATTTACCACAAACATAAACACATGAATATCACTACTACACAGATAAAGGCTCTTAGAAAGCTTTTAAGCAAGGAAGACAAAGAAAACATAGCTTTGCACACAGGTAAGAGTAAGAAGACTATAGAGAATATTTTACAGGGTGACAGGTATAATGATCAGGTTGAGGAGTTAGTACTTATAACAGCAAAGCAGAACCTTGCAAAGTACTTTAATATAATAGCTGATATTGAGGCAAAGAACATCAGAACTATATCTGTAGAAGAGTACAGAAAGCACAGACAGTCATCTGTATGGTCAGAGGATGAGTTTTATACAAGATACATGGATATATACCTGCGTCTGGTAAGCTTAAAGGTTGAGGATTGTGAGACGTTATGGCAAACGTTGTGGAGAGACTATAAAGACATAATTAAGAAACCTGAATATTGTATTGATTTGTTTGTCAGGCTTATTGGTGTTAACGATGTTGTTGCTACAAGGTTTTATAATAAAGAGGTTAAGATGTTATAAAAAAGGCTCTCATTGTGAAAGCCTTTCTTTTAAATAAACGTTACCATTTCGAGGTATATCCGTGCCGGGATGAACAGCAGGAACATCTTTTCTAATGTTGTTTTGTACCAATCTCTCCGGCTGCTCTCAACACCAGACACCTCAACTGTTATTGCAAACTTTTTGTATTGTGCTCCTGCATCATATTTTTGCTGAGAGTTATATCTGCTCTCTGAATTGTGTCTGTTAACATACTCATATTTAATAGTTGCTTTACTGGCACCAACAGCCTCGCAAAGCAACTCTACTGAGCGTGGTGTTCCTGCTTGGCGGGTAATAGTCTGAATCTTTTGCAGGAAAGCACGCAGGCTTATAGCTGACAGGTCAGAGGGTAATATCTCACGTGGTATACCAAACATCTGTAGCCATAAATCAAGCTTATAGATATCTTTTTCGTTTTGTGGGTCAATCTTCAGGCTTTCAATATTAAGCTGTTTTAAACGGTCATTAAAGACCGAATAAAGAGCATTTGTAAAATCTGTTTTTATACTATCAGGTAACATAATTAATGTGTTGAAATGTTAATAGTTCCTTTGATATAAAACTCACCAACTTTCAGTGTTGGGATGTTTGTAAATGCAAGAGCTGTAACCTGTGATACTCCTCCTGCTTTCAAGAGCTCTTTTTCAAGATCATAAACACCAAAAGAGGAGCTGAATGACTGCGATAGTTTACCAAAATAGCTGCTGAGTTGAAAGTTAATATTTTTAAGTAGCTCAGCATCATCATAACCTAACTGCTTTAAAATAGATACAGAGCCATTAACAGGTACAGTTACAGGTGCTTTAAATGTGATATCATCACCTATTATACCAAACTCAGGATTTAACAGCGTTTGATTTACTTTAAGCTGCACATCACTGTCAGGAACTTTGCCTGATACAATACCATCAGCCTCTGACTTTTCAAGTATTGTAACTTTTAGCACACCCGGAGGCAATGTTTTGTCCTCTCTTTTTGATATTATAAAGGCATCAAGAACCTCAGGTATTGCCTTTACCTTGCTCTCATATGCCTGCTTTGTACCATTTACAACAACAGCATATGTCTTTATTATACGACTACGATACTGGGCATCGGTCTCACCAGTACTGCGGGTATATCCAAAGAGCTCACCCCATCTATCTAGGGCTACACCTGTAGCTGTCTGTACAAAGTTCTGTTGCATAAGCTGCTCCATATCTATACGTATATTAAGCTCTCTGTATGCAAATACATCTGCAAGTATACGTTCTGGTGATACTTCAGATATCTTCTGTCCGTACTTTTGCTCTATATGAGCAACTGTATTTGTTATAATCTTTTCCGGGTCTTTATCAATAAACTCGTGCATAGTACTCTATTTTAGAAGTGTAGATAATTGTTGTTTTAATAATTGCAGTTGAGGTATTGCATCAGGTGATATAGTATCGCCTTTAACTGTTTTAAGACCAGATAACTGATCTATAATTTTATCCAGTACCGTTTTTAGGTCTGTTGATGCTCCTTTTATCTCAATCTTATCTGATACATTGAATTGTGTATTACCCTTTTTAACCTCCACCTTATCAGATACTTTTACTGTTACATCACCCTTTTTAATCTCTACACCTTCAGAACTTTTTATAACCTCTGTGGTGTCAGATTTATATATTGTGCCTTCAGTATTGGGTGCTTTATCCTGGTCATTAAACATTGCACCTAAACATACGTTTCTGGCGCCAAGGTGGCACGCTACAGACTCACCAACTTTTGGTTTATAATACAATTGCTGTTCTGTAGTATATGGGTACAACATATTGCACTCTATATCACTATCCAAAGCGGGAAAACTGACCACTACAGTAACCTCTTTAACCTCTTTTATCTCTCCAAATTCTATCATTTTGCTATAAGTATTTTAGTTGTATATCCTCCTGATCTTGATATCTCATGCTCTGACTCCTTTATATAGTAGTCATCTGAGAAACGTCCGGCATTTATCAGCTTTAACTTCATACCTGCTCTACAGCCTACATTACCAACAACAGTAAGCTCTAATTCAAGTTCCTGTTTAGCTATATCTTTAAGCCAGTCAGATGCAGCTTTTTGAGCTGCTGAGTTACTGTCTACCTCTTGCCAAATCACAGCATCACCACCATCATTACTACTTGTGGCTGTGCCTATGTATGTGGTCTTTTTCTTCTCATCATACCACTTACATGTACACTTGCTGTATTTGCCGTCTGATTTATCGCTGAATGAATAATCAATAACATTATCTAGGTCTATCTCTATATAGTGGCTTGCTTTCTTAATTGAATCAAGGTTATATAGTATAAGATCATTACCCTCTATCTTAAATATCTTACCTGTTTTGCGTGCCACATACTCCATAAAAGCAATATCCTTCTGTTTCTGCTCTCCGCTGTATGTTCCATCTGTCTCACCTTTAACTGTAAGGTCAAGTTCTGAAGCAATATCTTCAGCAATTGTTTTTATTGCTACAGATTTGTGATGCTTAGTTTTTATGGGCTTATTCACGCTATTGCGATTTACCGATGCAGCGCGAATAGAACAGACATCGCCCGCTGATCTGCTGCCAGTGAGCACAACCTCATATACAAAAAACAGCCCGCAATCAAGTAAAGCTGTATTCTCATATCCTAACTGTGCAGATACCTTATCGGTGCTTTTAGGATACCAGTCATTCATAAAGTTGCGCTGCTCATCGGCAAATGTTAGTTCCAGTTCAGCAGCACGTGATTCTAAAAAGTCTTTAAAAATGATTGATTCTAACAGAGGAGTAAAATCCTTTGTTACATCACTATCATTGTATGTTATTATAAATTCGGGTTGATTGATGATTTGATCCATGGTGCATTATTTAAGGTCTTTTTCTTCTTTTTTACTTTAGGCAATACAATTTCAATTCCTCCATCTATAGCAAATACAGGGTCTTCTTTTACTGAAGGGTTTGCCATACGTAAATCAAACACATATTCAGATGATCCGTAAGCCATTATACTAATAAGGTGCCATTTGTCACCCTCTCTGGTAATGTAGTACTGAGTATCATCCTTTTTTCTTATCTCCTTTTTAGGTTGCTTTTTAACCTCCTCAATCTTTCTGTACTCAATAACTTTGCGGGGTATATATTCAGTTATCACTATTGAGATATCAGCAGCGTATAACTTACCTTTAGCATCAGTCTTTTTCACAGTAGTATTAATTGATGATAGTGTATATTTTCCTTTATACCTGCCATCGGCAAACATAAAGTGTTGAGGTTGCTGAGTCTCTAATATCTCATCTAACAAAGAGAGTACCTGCTCTATATTATGACCTACACCGTAGTGTAGTGATAATGTAAGTTTAATCTTTCTTAACTCTTTACCCATGCTTTGAGTTATTGGAGCACCCTTTATAAGAGGGTGTTCTACCTCTGTAGAGTTTACACTCTCATCAAAAGCTGTTAAGCCGTCTGTGTTGGTGAGTTCAATATCACCAAACTTTGCATACTTACCTTGCATATGATAATCTTTGCTCTCGTTTTAACTCCTCTTTAACAAGCTTTACAAGCTCGTTTTTTTGATCTTTAAGGAGCTGTAATAAATCTCTTTTACTCTTATCTGTCATATCACCAGACACGTTTATTGTAGGCTGATAATTTACCTGTACCTCTCTTACCTGCTCAGCAGAGGTGAATGAGTTAGCTGCAATATTTGTATTCATATTACCAAGCTCAGAAGTATAATCGTACTCACCTATATTTGAGCTGTCAAATTTTGAAATGTCAGGTAGTTTAGGATTCATTTGAGCCTCTTCAGCAGCTTCCTTTGCCTGCTCTTCAGCTAAATGCTTGTCGTAGTTATCACCTATTGATAAAGCTGTATCTTTTGCTTTATCCCATGATTTCTCTAATCGTGCAGAACCTGCCTCTACACCTTTATCAAATCCCTCTGATATTGCATCGCCTGCACCTTCCAGTCCATCACCTGAAAACAGAGAACCAATGGCATTGCCAATGCCTTTAATAAGCTCCCACAGGAACTCAAAAGGAGCTATAATAAAATCAATAATAGACTCACCAAAGCCTTTTATAGTATCCCACATTGTATCTAAAACAGCCCTGAACTCAGCAAACTCATTGTAACAGTAGACTACTCCTCCAATCAATGCAGCAATAAGGCTTATTATAATGCCTATTGGATTTGCATTCATTGCAACATTTAATGCCCACTGTTTTACTGTTAGAGCTGCTGTAACAACACCCTGTTTTAACATCAGTGCGGTTGTTGCCAGTGTAGCACTACTATATATAGATGATATTGTACTACCTGCTATCATGGCACCATTTTTAAGCCACATAAAAGCAGCTCCTGCCTTTGATACAATACCATGTTTTAATGCAGCACCTACAGCTAACCATGTCTGTTTTCTGAAAAGCTTCAGTATCCTGTTACCTATTAAAAGGGCTCTGTTCTTTGCCCAGATAAACCCGGCAGCTCTTCTTGCACTATTACCAAACAGACGTACTAAACGTGCTGCCTGCCCTACATTATTGCGTGCCATTGCTATATTCATTAATCTGAATACACCAAGAAACTTTCTGAATGCGCCAACTGTTGATATAACACTCTTTATTAATGTTGAACCTAATGTTAAAATCTTGTATGCACCAATAGCAATAACACCTTTTATAGCAACAGATATTAATGTTTTTACAGCATCACCATTATTCTTTGCATACTTACCAAGTATATCAATATACTTTGTTACATCTTTTATTGCCTGAGTCATTGCAGGCATAGCAGATATACTTAGTTCCGATACAGCTAGTTTAAATTTACCAAGAGCTGTAGAGGCAACACCTGATCCTGTCTGAGCAATCTTCTCAGACATTTTGTAATATAATCCTCCTTTACTGGTAGCTCTCTGCATTGCATTTGCAACCATATCGGCTGATATTGCTCCTTTACTCATCTCAACTTTAAGCTGTGCCATACTCTTACCTGTAAGAGCAGCAATATCTTTTAGCGGATTATAGCCACTATTAATCATCTGTAGCAGATCCTGCCCTGATAGTTTACCCGCACTCTGCACCTGTGCAAAAGCAAGCCCCAAACCCGATAACCTCTCTTTATTACCACGTGCAATATCGCCTAACATACTCATGTACGGCATTACCTTCTTGTGAGCTACACCAAAACCTAACAATGTCTCAGAAACTTTGTAAAGGTCTGTATTGTCATATGGTGTTTTATTGGCTTTTGTATTAATTGCAGTTATCATATGGTGAGCCTGTTCAGCCCCCTTCAGCATTACCTCATAACCAACCTGAGTATTTTCAAGACTTGCACCCAGATTAAAGAAACCTTTAGCCATATTAGCAACAAAACCACCAACAGCAAGCTGCTTCATAGAGTTAAATTGACGGTTCAGAGCTTGTACACCTGTTGCGGAATGATTAACTTTACGATTAATATTGCTAAACACACCCCCGGTGTTATTAGCAGCATCGAATATTATTTTTAAACTTAACGTTTCTGACATGACTACATTTTTGTTGTATTTGTTTTCTGGTATTGTGATTTTATACTTTGTCAGTTATCTTTTTAAGATTTTAGGCTTATTAGGAAAAGGAGCCAGTCATCTTTTAACAACTCCTGAAGAGATTACTAAAAAGCGTAAACGTAGAAAACAGAAGAGGATTAACAGGAGGAAAGCTAAATAGCTACTCCTCCTGATCTTGTTTACTCAGCTCTGTATACCAGTTGAGTTTATCAATCCAGAATGTCAGCTCCTGAACTGACATTTTTTTTACTTCTGTACTGGTAAACCCGCCTTCTTTGACAATGAGGAAAACTGCTTTTGAGACATGATCAAACCCTTTGAGGTTAAAGCCTCCTGTAATTGCAAAAAATCCGCAAAAGGCAGTTTTTTCACCTCCTCGTATGGTATTTGTTGTCCGTCAAAAGTTGCTAATACTGATAAAAGAGCTGCTGTTTGCTCAACCTCTCCGGCTGTTGATCCGGCAAGTTGCGCTGCTCTTATAATATCCTCTACTGTACCTTTTCTTATAACTACCTCTTTGTAGTTTTTTTCATCTTTTGCTACTGTTATTTTCATATGTCTAAATTTGTTTTTTTATAAATCATATGTAACTCGCATTTATAGTCTTTCTCGTGTGTGAGTAAATCCTTTGTTCATGCTCGTTTCATCTTTTATTATTGTTTTAAGTTTTAAATTACCCTCTTACTCTTCCTGTTGGATTGCAATCCTGACGTACATTAACTGTTGCTGTTTTTTGCGATGTACGTACAGTAAATTGCCCTGTAAAATTGTAGTTTGTATCGTTGGTTCCTTTAGCCTCAATCACCACGTTTGTGCTGCCAATACCTCCTGTTGGAGGGTTTACGGTGTAGAAAAAATCTACACCCTCTACACTCCACGGATGTGATGCCACAATGGTTATATTTGTTTGTGCTCCTATAAGGTGAAACATACTTACACTATCCGGTGTAATGTCTAGTACATTATGTACATAACCAAGTAAACACCGGGCATCTTTTTTAGCAATAAAATCACTGATACCTGAGCAGTAACGACTATCGAAAATACCGCCCACTTTAGCCTTTACCTCAGCCTCTGTTTTAGCTGATCCATTGGAGTGATAAAAAATCTCTCTAAAGTCTGTTATACCAAAAAGAGTATATGCATCTTCAAGATGAAAACCACCTGCGCTCAGTGTTGTCATGGTACTATTTTTAAAGATTTTACGACTAATCCAGCCATATTACTTCCTTGTCCGTTGCAGAGATAATAAGTAGATATTGGTTTTGCTGCTCCTTTGTAATTAATGAACAATGTTGATACATTGTAACCAGAACCAATGAAGTTGAACTCATTTACAGAAGTCATTAAATTATTATCACCTTTTGTCTGTATTGAGAAAGCATCAAACGATTGATTAATGTCACCATTCTTATTAGCCTTACCTGCTAAAGCAGATGCCAACTCTGTTTTTGTTGCTTTACTGGCAAGAGCATTGGCAAGAGCCTGCTCACCTTCAGGGAATGCTTTAAAAGCGTTAATCATCTCAACAAGTGTATTAACAACACCGTCAGGATTCTCACGCACAAGCATCTCAATATCTGCTACTCTCAGGTTAAGATTACTTGTACGTTTAGCAAGCTCCTTTGCCTGTTTGTTTGAAATACCATTAGCTCCACCCTGCACAGGATCATTCTCCTCTATCTGGTAAACCTCGCTGTTATTCCAGTTTAATGTATCTGCTCCGCTTTCGTCTATCTTACCCATAACTGTTACTGATTAACTTTAAACATAAATAGTTGATCTATCGCACCAATAGCCAGAATGCTATTCCATACATCAACCTCTACTATTTGCAGATCACCTATAGCCTGCTTTAAATAGTATACACTCATTGTGTGCTCAATACCTGATACTTTATCACCCGGCTTAAACGTACCTAAAGGGATACTTTTAAATACACCGTTGATAATACATGTAAGAGGTTCCTGTGTTAACTGTCCACCCGGATTGTATTTCTCTACATTGGCACGTAACACCAAGTTTGTTGCTGTTGTAAGGTTTGCCCCCGCCAACACTTCAGGGTAAAAACTATTCCACTTAAGTTTAGCCTCAAGCTTTTCAAGGCCTACGGGAAGCTCAACAGTTGCATACATACCAAGAGCCTTAAACTCTGACATCTTCTGTTTAATTGTCGGTAGGCTTATCTCTTCCAGTTTACCAAGCAGGTTGACACCGTTTATGTACACATTTGCGTTTGATATCTTATTAATCATATTAAAGACTTTTTAAAAGGGTTTTAAACGTGCTTAAAAGATGCTTTTAAGCTTATCTATATCTACCACCTGCTCAAAGGTTATCTGCTCCAAACTAGGTGCATATGTGATAATGTTTTTAAAGGATAATTTACCTTTTGCAACCTCTTGCGGTTGGTTATCCTCTTTATCTACAATACACTCACCTGCTATTATTGCACCTTTACCAACCATATTGCGCAGATGTGCATTTACAGTATCAAGAATAAGGTCAATAACAAGTGGTGTAATTGTCTTATCAGCAAATTTTAATGCTCCTGAGAAAAGAGCCTCTGTAATATTCTGCTTAACAGCAGAGCATGATATCATTGCATCACTTAGCTCTGTTGCAGGAAATGCACTTGTCCAGTTCCCCCAAAGCCTGTAACCCGATTTAGCCAGGCGCAAAACTGTGACTATCCCCTGAGCATTTAACAGGTTTGTATCTGCTGTAGCATCCTGCAACGAAGCTGTTATTTTTACACTCATTCCTGTAACGCCAGTTAACTGGTAGTTACTTGGAGAGTTCCAAAAGCCTGTTTCTGCATCACGTGCAGCTTTACCCGCTGCCTCAAAAGCAGACAGTGCAAAAGGTTGTTGCTCACTCTCATGCTCATTATAATACATAAGCTCAGGAAAGGTGTAAATAACATTCGTCTTGCTCAGGTTATATGTACTGTTTCTCTCTGTTAAAGCTGCTGTTACACTATCAGCAGCAATATCACATATTGCTGTAGCATTAAGCTTTGCAGATATATCATCAAGCTTGTTCATTACAGCAACAATCTGTGAGTATCCCGGAGCAATGATAACGTTTGGTTTTAATCCAAAATCTGTCTCTGCTATATTCAGTGACTCAATACCCGATGTAATTTTAGAGGTAAAGTCTACTGCACTTGGCAGTGTCTTTTTGCCTATATTAGATGCCCAGTTACCATGTTCATCTTTTGTCATTTTACCTGAAGTAATAAGAGCCGTTGCCTCAGCAGTTGTAAGAACATTAATTGCAATTACCTTTACTTTTGCATGTGTAAATATTATTTCAAGTGCTCCCGGAAGTGTAAAACCTCCTATGTTATCACCAAACAGCTCTTTTGCCTGCTTCTTTGATGTAACCAGTTTTGCTGAATTAGTATCGCCTTTTGAAGCTGTACCAACAACAGCTATTACCGTATCACCAGATGCAAGGATAACGGGTTTTTCACCCTCTTTTACTGTTATACCGTGTAAGTAACCCATGTTATTAGTTATTAATGGTTAATTCTTTTGTATTTATCAGGTTGCTGTATTTGTAGGTTATAACCACTTTTTTGCGTCCTACACCATCAGCTACCAACTCAACCTTTTTAAGGTCTATCTCTTTTATATATGTAGTAACCTGATCTATTACTGCTGTCTTAATATCAAGTTCAGATGCACTGTCTAAAAGACTTGGTGCATCTAAACCAAGATTTTCACGAAAAGGAACAGAGTACATCTGTGTGTTAAAGAGTATATCTAACTGCTGCTGTACGTCATACTCTCCACTTTGCTTAAACTTCAGAGTAGCCATCTTTTATAGTATTTATTTCTGAGTTTATAAATTTCCACTTCTGCCCGAACTGCCATACTCCGTTATTCTCATCTAAAAAACGCTCATCGTTAAACTCTAAAGGCTTTGCACTCTCTGCTACCTGAGCACCCTGTAATGTCTCATATGCTTTATTCAGGGCTGTATATACTCCTTTATCGCCTCTTAGATTCCTGTAGACAAATACTATCTCAAATATGTACTCCTGCCTGATCAGGGCTCCGGCTAAATCAGTCTCTTTTGGTGAACGTCCTGCGTAACGTACCAGAACCTCACCAACAGCAGACTGTAAAAAGTACTTGTTCGGATTTTGAGGGTACGCCTTAACTGATCCGTTAACAACACTCTTTAAAGTATCTATTATAGTATCCTCAAAATCCTGAATCATCGTAGTACTCTTTTAAGTATAAATAGTGTAGATATAACTGCTACTATTACAAAGAGTATAAACCACTCATTACGCCACCATGGTTTCTCAATAGTTTTTGTCTCTTTATACTCCTTTATCTGCTCTTTTAGTACCTCTATCTGTTTAAGGTATACAGTTGTATCTACTTTAACCTCTTTAGCCTGTAACTCTAAATAGGGCTTATTGTTCTTTACTCCGGCAGTAGCCTTTGCAAACTCATTTTCAAGAACCAAAGGAGGTGTATTTATTATATTCTCACGATCTTTATATATAATAATCGTATCACCTTTTTGCATTAATGTATCTGTACGCTGTATAACCTTTGTAATATGAACAGGTACATGTTTTACAAGTGTATCAACTCTTATAGTCTCCTTAGTTTGTACATTGGTACTGCGTGATGTTGCGCAGCTTGACATCATCATGGTACCAGTAAGCAGCAATATCACTACTGGTACATTTGATTTACCTTTAAAATTCTCTTTAATCTTATCTTTAGCAAAGAACAGAGGCATTGCAGAGGCAAAGAAAGCTGCTAAACCTGTAAGTGTTGCCTTATCAAAGAATACAAGAACAAAGCCTGTTAATATTAGTACTGCTCCCAGTAGTGTAGTTTTCCAGTTTTTGAATATACGATCTGTCATTATACTTATTTTTAAAAGGTTTATATTCTGTTTAATCTTCTGTATTGCAGCAATCTGCTTTTTGGATATGCTTGTATGCATACCTGATTGCTCTGATTGCCACCCAGTACATATACATTGTTACTATCCTCATTTATATAGATTGCCACATGTCCGTATGCGCTGTGTCTGCCTTTACGCCAGAATACTGCTATATCTCCAATCTGAGGAGTTGATACCTCTATGCCTGCATTTAACCAAGAACGTGCGTTTAACTTTGCTGTGTACTCATGTCCTGACTGCTTTGCAACCCAGTTAACAAACGCTGAGCACCATGCTGTCTCATCATCCTTAACCCAACTGTGACCAATCTCTGAGAAATATTTTACTATCTGAGGATTATCTACTGATCCGGGTATCTCTTTGATACCATACTGGCTAAGAGCCAGTTTTACCATGTCGTTATTCATTGTTTCTCTTTTAGTTTATTTCTGTTTACCATTATTGAGTATATACCCGCTATTATGGCTATAAGTGTTGCAGTTATAGAGAGTATTGTATGTACATCCTGCCAGCTTATTCCTGCACCTATAGCAGATATTATTGCACTTATTATATCCTTATTTGTCATTTTAAATAGCCTGTAAATCCTGCACCAAATTTGCGTGGTGAGGTTGTGTATTTTATTCTTGATTTTTTTACCGGGTTATCTGTTTGCGACTCTTCATCAGATATATTAAGTACAAGGCTTCTGCTCTTTATCTTCTCTAATGTCTTTAATGATCCTTTGTACAGAGCTACAATATTATCCGGTATATTTGCTTCATCTCTTTTCTTGTAAAAGCGGAATTTCATTATATCACAGGTCAGAACTGTTACTATTCTGTCAGGCTCTTGCAGCGGTAGCGGGTAAACCCCTCTCAGATACAACTCTATTTCACTAACAGCATCTTTGTTTATGTCATCTATTGCCTGATCATCTGTTGTACCATCCTCCTTAGTGCAATAAACCTCAAAAAACTCATTGCCTACATGTGTTTTAAAACCCTGCTCTGTTGTATAAATCATATCCACTTATGTTTTTTATATTCTTACTCTGTATTGTATACCGTTTAATACCCGTTTAAAAGCGTTCAAAACCGTTTAAAAAAGAATCCGTTTAGTGTATCTCCTTTTGTTGTGAGTTATCGTCTGTATGGCTCTTTTTTGGTTTATCAGATTGGTATCTCTTAACCGCCTCTTTAAGCTCCTTGTCAGACATGTTAAAATTCATCTCCTCTGCAAGCCCTTTGGCAGCTTGCTCAGCCGTTACCTTATCGGTAACGACTGAGTTGTTTAACCCTAAAACAATTATGTCTATTCTGCCCATAACTTAAATCTTAATACCTGCCAGACGTGATACTGCTTCATCCCTGAACAGTGCAGAGTCAGCAATGAGTTCTACCATTGTCTCATACCAGTTACTTACTCGTGAAGGATCATAGACCTTAAAACCATCCTCTGTAGTAAGGAAACTTAAACCCGCTTCCTCTTCAAAAGAGGTACAGTATAGAGAGGCACAATCGTTTGAGGTTCCGCACGACTCAGCAAAAGGTATAATGGTGTCGCCTGAATCCTCAATATTGACAAGAGGTATATTGTTATATAGCACAATAGGCTTTCCAAAAGAGTCTTTTGTATGTTTTATATATTCCCTGGCAATTGTGCCAAGTCTAGCAATGGTCTTACCATTACCGATAACCACCTTATTTATACCTTTTGTTGTTGCTATTATATAATCAATAGCCTCTAAAAACGCCTGTTGTGAGCTCTTTGCATTATCACTATTACCTGTAAGAACCTGCATACCATTAGTAGCCAATTTGGTTGTCTGAGAAGATTTTGCCATAATCTCCAGACCTTTAAAAGTCTCAGCATCATTAGCAGGATTACCACTAATAAGAAGTTTATGAAAACGTGTTGCAATTCCCGGTGCTGTACGTAGCAGTTGAGCCATTGTCTCTGATGCGATATCAAAGCCCATACGCTCTCTTGCAACATCAACTCTTATTGTATCACCAATAAATTTACGTGTTGCAGTTACCCATTCAGGTTCAGTCTCCTTCTCTGTATACTTGTTGTCAAGGCTACGACTGGAAGCTGTAAAAGCTCCTTGCTGTTTTCTACCTGTTGAACTATCTCCGGGCTTAGAGTAAAACTGCACATGATTGCGCAGTAGAGGAGAGTATTGTAGAACTCTATCTAACACCTCCTTTGTTGTTGCATCGTTTGCTGCTATTTGTTGTAGTAACATACTTGTATATTATTAAAGGTTTGAAAATTTATCTCTTAGCTCATCTACACCAGATGTGCCCTCATCACCATCTCCTTTAGAGAATTGTGTTACACTGCCCTGTATTACCTTTTTTGAAGGTTTTGCTACAAGAGACTTTAATACTGCTGAGAACTCATTTATAGCTGTTCTCTTTACTGTTTCGCCCTCTTTCTCAAACTCTAAAGGCTCTTTTACTCCTGCCAGAACTTTTGCTATTCTGAGCACCTGAGCAAAGTCAACTTTACCTTTGTACTCCTCCTTTGAAAACTCCTCTTTAAAGGCATCTACCTTCTCTTTTAAAGCATCTTCATTTGCCTGTTTCTCCTTCTTGTCAAGTTTCTCCTGTAGCTCTTTGTTTTTTGCTTCAAGCTCTTTCTCTTTTTCCGTCTTCATTTTCTTATCCGGTTTTTGATTGTTATTATTATTAATGTTGTTATTGCCGTTTACTAAGCCCTGAATAAAGTCCAGTACTGTATCTACCATAGATGGCGCTTGGAATGAGAAGTCATTAACTGCATTAAAAAAGAGCTCACCCTCTTCTGAGAACTCTTGATGTGCATTCTCTTCTACAGCAGGATTCTTTACCATGCCAATATGCGTTATTGCTCCATCTTTAAGGCGTACACTGATCTTGTCTCGCTTAAGCTCTTTTAAAGCATCAATACTCTCTTCGCTAAACTCTGCATCATCTCTCTCAAAGCCAATGCTTTTTTTACCTTTCTCATCGTACAGCTTTAGTGCTGTCTTTTTTACCCACCCAACAACAGGCAGATCATTTTTAGGATGCCCCAGTACAACTGGTATCTTCTCAATATTTCCGGCAGTAGTCTTATTATATATACCATCAATATTATCGTTACTGAAGGTTAATCCATTATGTGTGCCGGATGTAAATAGTCGTAAAATCATATCTGTGTTTTTTATTGATTTCGATATCCAAAAGTATACAGTATTATATTGTCTCTTTCTTCAATAATACACTAAAATAGAGCTTTGTACAGGGGTATATTTGCAATAGTTAAAAACAGATTCAATGAGTAAAAAAACACTATATCACGACAAGGCAAAAACCCACTATGTTGAGGAGCAACTTACATATGAAGATGTTGCAACTCAGGTGCCTGTAAGTGTCCGTACTCTTATAAAATGGGGTAAAGAGGGTAACTGGGAGGTGGAAAGAGAGCAGTACAGTATGTTTAAAGCCGATCAGAAAGAGAGGGTTAAACGTATTATAAATAGGCTTGGAAAATCAATTGAGGATGCTCTGGAAAATAACAAAAAGGTAAGCCCTCAAACCCTTAATAACTACGATAAACTCAATAAGTTATATTTTAAATTCGCAGAAGAGGAGAGAAAAGAGGAGCCTAAGGAAGCTGACGGAGACAAAGGAGATGTATCAGACAGTACCATAAAGGCATTTGAAAACATGTTTGGTAAAAAGTTATGAGAAAACGTATTAGTAAGAATATTGATTATGCAAAATTTGGCTTTCTCCCTTATCAGGTCAGATGGTTAGAGGATGAGAGCAAAATAAAGATATATGAAAAGAGCAGGCGTATAGGTATTACCTATGCACAATCATTTGAAGACGTTATTGATGCAGGTGTATACGGCATGTATGATGTATGGTTTAGCTCAAATAACGATCTTAACGCTCGTGAATATATAAGATACTGTAAAAGCTATGCATCAACACTAGACCTCATAATAAAGGATGTAACCGGTGAAACTGTTACAGAGGATGCAAAAACATACTGTATTGAATTTAAGAATGGTTGCAGAATAACTGCTGTATCATCATCTCCTGAACAACTACATGGTAAAGGTGGTAAGATGGTACTTGATGAGTTCGCCAGAAGGGAGGATGAAGCCGAAACATGGGAAGCAGCATCGCCCGCTGCACTGATCTGGGACTATCCTATAAGAATCATATCTACTCATAAAGGAAAGAACAGTATGTTCTATGCCTTTCTAAAGAAGGTCAGAAAGGGTCTGGTACGATGGAGCCACCACAAAACAACATTTACAGAGGCTGTTGCACAAGGGTTAGCAGACAAGGTAAAAGACAGAGCTTTAAATGATACAGAGAGGCAGGAGTATATTGATACTGTTAAAGAGGAGGTTGCAGATGATACGATTTGGGATCAACAATTCATGTGCGAAGCAGCAGACGAGAGTGAAACGTTTATACCGTATGCTCTATTAGAGGCTAATGCAAGCACTGAGTTACTGCCATTCAGTGAACTTAAAGACTGTAAAACACTGTATGCCGGACTTGATATTGGTCGATTTAAGAACCTGTCACTATTATGGGTAATAGAGCAGGTTAGCAGTGTGCACTATATAACACGCTTTATCAGACCTATTGAGGGTACTGATTTTCCGAGACAAGAGGAGATAATAAACCCTTTTGCCTCGTTGCCAAATATGCGCAGAATTTGCATTGATCAGACAGGTATGGGGATTGGTTTAACAGACTACCTTCAGCTCAGGCATGGAAAATCAAAGATTGAAGGGGTTACATTTACAGGCCCGGTTAAGGAGTCAATGGCTTTCAGGGTTAAGAAATGGCTAGAGGATCATATATTTAATGTACCGGATGATCAGACAATACATGATGATTTTCACAGTGTAAAAAAAGAGGTTACTACAGCGGGTAATATTCGTCTTAAAGCAGATACTAATAATAAGACAAACTCACATGCTGACTGGTTTTGGGGTGCTGCTTTGGCTTGTGAGGCAGCAAACAGTAAGCCTTATAATAAACCAAAGGTTACAACCCGCAAGGCAAAGTTAAAAGGTCGTTTAAATAAGCTTTTAAAAGGATTTCAAAAATGATAGAGGTTAGAATAGACAATATTGATAGCGTTATTAAGCAGCTTAAAGAGAAACAGATATTAATAAGTAAGGCTGAGAATAACAGACAATTCAGACGCTCAACAGGTCAACTGCTTGTGTCACGAGCAAAGTTGAATATAGAGAACTCTACAGCAGGAAATATACCATATAAACCGCTTGCAAACAGTACCAGAAAGCAGAAAATAAGACAAGGGTATACAGATAAGCCATTGGAGAGAACAGGGCTACTTAAAAGCTCTCTGAACTTTGAGACAAATTCAGGGCTGTATATCACTGCTATGAATTACCTGAAGTATCACCAGAGTGATGAGCCAAGAACAAAGCTACCACAACGCAAAGCCATAGCCATTACAACAGCAGATGGCAGACAGATAGAGAAATATTTAATCAGAGCAATCAAAGGGTAAGAAAATGAAGACAATAAACGAATCGGTAACGCTTAAGCATAAGCTTACCAAAGCATTAAATATACTGCCTAATCCTTCAGAAGTACTGAAGAGTAAAAAGGCTGTTATAAATCTGTTTAAAAAGACTGAAAAACACCCGGATATATACCCCGAAGTGCAGGGTTATAAAGATGGTATATGTAAACTTATACCAAAGGTTACAGGAAAAGGTACTGAGTTATTCAGTGAGATACTATCAGAGTTTAATCTGCGTGAATTTATGCGTGGTGTACTCGCTGCACGTGACTACGGTTATGCGGTGTTGGAGATTACAGAGTATAAGGAGTATAAAGGCAAAACAATACCTGCAAAAATAGAGCTTGCACCTACTGAGATGTTTGGTTTTGATAGTGACCGCAAACTGAGAATATACAGTACCAAAGCAAAGCAGGGTATTATTGTAGAGGATGAATATCCTAATAAATTTATATGTATACAGAATGAGCCTACTCTTGAAAATCCATACGGTACAGGGCTGCTTGATGTTGCATATTGGCTTGCAGTTGGTCTTAATGGTAACTTTGAGTTTATGCTAACCTTTGCCGAAGATGACGGAAGAGACAAGCTACTGGGTAAACACTCACCCGATGCAACAGATGATGAGATTGATGATTTAATGGATATGCTTGTAAGGTTGCGTAACGATTCTGTTGCTGCAATTCCTGATACTATGGAGGTTGAGAAGATTGAGAATAAGAACCGGGGCTCATCAACAGGACTATACAAAGATGTGAACGAGATGCTGCTAAGAAAGATCACTAAACTTTATAGTGGTACTGATCTCACAATGCAGGTACAGGGTAAAGGTGGATACAGTAGCAGTAAAACAGGCGTGCAGATTAAGGGTGATGCTCTTTCTACAGGGCAGTTACTTGTAAAAGATGCTATTTTAAAGGTGTTTGAAATAGTTGCTGATCTGAACAGTATAACCATACCTGAAGACTTAGAGTTTACACTTGTTAAACCCCGTATTGTAACAAAGGAAGAGGCTGAGATAGATCAGATATACTTTAAAATGGGCATGAGACCAAATGCGGAGTTCTTTAAATCAAGAGGCTACCCGGAGGAGCATTTTACTATTGCTGAAGTTCAGGAAAGCACGCAGTTCAGTACTAGCGATGATTTTGAGCTAAGCAGCAAAGAGTATACTCTTTTGCAGTCGTTTGACGGATATCGGAAAAGCATTAAAAAAAAAGATTAAACGCCCCTAATCAGAGCTTTATAAAGGAGCTATCAGATACGCTGTTTTTACAGAACTACAAAGCATACAGGGCAGGACATAGCTCTGTAAAGACAGCTACAAATAACTTCAGTAACTCTGACTTTTCAGATATTATACAGCTAATGGATGGAGCTGTGTCGGCGACTCAATGGTTCCGCTTTCAGACATTCACCTCAGCAGTTATTGAAGATTCAAAACTCAGATTACGAATTAAAGCTGCTTTAAAAGGCAGTTTAAAACGTGGAGAGGGTTATCTCTCTTTCAGAAAAATTGTTGATTCTGAGTTTGAAAAAGCAGGGTTATCACCCTTGGCAAATCACCGTGTATCGGTTATATACAGAACAAATACCGCCAATGCATTTGCAGCGGGTCAGATGGTCAGGCTCGCAGAGGTTGCAGAAGATTTCCCATTCTGGCAATATGTTGCAATTAAAGATACAAGAACCCGGGAGGATCATGCCAAGATGCATGGTAAGATTTTCCGTGTTGGTGACTATGAGTATTACCCTCCTATAGGCTTTGGATGCAGATGTACTGCTGTAGCACTAACGGCAGAGATGGCAGGTAAAGACTGGAAAAAACACACCTTAAGTAAGGCACACAGAACGGTTATGAATAGCAGATTACAGAATGCTGAATTTATAGGCAATAAGTTTGAGAACTATATTAAGTGGGTTGCTAAGGAGTATGATAATATTGATACAGGGGCACAACAGTTAGTGACAAAACAGCTTAAACAGCTAGAGAGATTACTACAAAGAAAAAAGCCCCAATAACGGGGCTTTTGCTACTTATTTAATATGCATATCTGATCTTCCTCTATTCTCCACTCTTTGCACTCTTCGCAACAAAGAGGAGTACCATTGTGATAATAATCTTTGGTTATACATATCTCATCACACAACTCGCATCTGTCCAGTGGCTCCTTAATAGTCCAACTGTATATCTGAAAACCTTTAAAAAAGAGTAGTGTCATTCTCAGGTTTAATATCAGCCCTCTGTTTTTATGATCTTTGGATACTCCTATATGAAAAAGAGCTCTTGAAAAGCTGCTGTAATGCTTTTTCTTAAATTGAGTAAACGATATACTTAATATTGATATACGGGTACTTGTAAAATCGTTAATACCTATCTCAAAAGGCTCTATTGTTATGCCTCTTAAATCCTTTATTTTATTGATTATCTTTCTCACTGTGTCTGTTTAATTGATTATTACTCTTTGCACATCTCTGTACAATACATTGATTTACCGTTACTGTCTTCTGTGTATACCATATCAGAACAGTTATTACGATCTAAACACTCTATCATAGCCACTGCAACGGCAGCTACCTGTATAAGCTCCTCTCTGTAGTTTTTAAGCTCTACTGTACATGTTTTAGCACCTCTGAAATGAGCCTCTAAAGCTTCTTTACTTACCTCTCCAACCTCTTCGGTTAGAATTGAGACCCACTCAACAGGGCTGTGGTTTTGAATGCCCCATTTAGCATCTTGTTTTAGTCGTTCCTGCTCAATCTCTTTGAAAATAGTATTCATATTGGTTAGTTTTTAAGATTATCTATTACATGAATTATCTCTTTGCCTGCATATTTAAGCTTATCTAAACGCCTGTTTAGCTGTGCTTCTGTATTGGCAAAGTATACACTGCGTTTTGTCTTTATAAGGTATCTGTACTGTTGGGGTTGTGGGCTCTCAATATTCTTTCTCTTTAGTTGAGCCCTTGCAATTATAGCCTGCTCTTTGGCTGTGTAAATTGTGTTGTCTCTGTTTCTACTCATCACTATTATTGTTTAGTTGTAATTGATTTTCAATCTCTTCTACAAGTATCATTTTGTGTGGTATCTCTTTACACTCTTTTAGTGCGTAGTTAACAGTTGTTCTGTGCCTGTTTATGATCTTTGCAACCTTATTTATGTGTAGTCCGCAAAGCTCAACAGCACAGTATGCAAATACCTGACGATATACTGATATCTCAGCACTGTTATCAGGGCTTTTCAGTTGCTCTTTTGTTACTTGGTAGGTGTGATTCATAACCTGATATAACCTGTCTAATGAGTTAGGTTTTTTAGGTATTATTACAGGTATTTTACCCTCTTGAAGGGTTGCCGTTATAATGGCTTTTAGCACATTAAAATCACGGGTAGTTGTGAATATTTCTACAAACATGTTACTATTGGTTTTTGGTGTTATATTAATTGTGCCCCGACCTGTTCCGATGTTTAGGTATACAAAGTTTTTATAACTTCGGGGCTTGTCTAACTAAATTTTAATGTCATGAAAGATATTATACATCAACAAGCTATTGAGATTGATTTAATGCTTATAAAGCAAGTGTTAAGTGAGTTAAATCCTGAGTTTAAATCTCTATACAACAAAATGTTAAACAAGGTTATGAATCATTCTCCAGAGAGTTCTTTATCAGAGTTCTCACCTCATTCTTATAATTCACTAAAAAATCTTTCTGCACCTGATCAGATTCATGATCTATTGCTGGATGAGTTGAAAGAACTTGTGATAAAATAGCTCTTGTTAAGGTGGTAACCTTATCAATAGGCTCTTTGCTGAGGTCTGCTTTTAAGGTTATCCTCTTCTTTCTTTTTACATCTTCTATTATAATATCCATATATATAAGTATTAATTAAATTGTGCCCCGATCTGTTCCGATGTTAAGATGTACTGCTAATGCACGGGGCTATGTGGTTAAACCTCTGTCATTCCGAGAGGTATATTTTCCCATTTACCCTCTTTATTCTTTTGCTGTGCTATTACATATTGCTTGGTTCTGCCCAGACGGTGTGCAGATCTGATTACGGCAACACTGTTTATAAACTCATTATTACCTGATTCGTCGGCAAGTTTACTTAATGACAGTACTTTTGAAGCCTTTAAATTACCTTGCTTATCCTTTGCAAGTAACTGTAGTACAACATTGATTAATTGACTGCTTTTGGGGCTGTCTGCTAAGCTGTTCAGATAGTCTTTAACGCCTTGTATTCCCTCCTCTGCTGTATCATCGTAAGTATCTATAACATGATAGCCTAAAATGATACGTTTTGTACTATCGGCATTTGTAAAGGTGTGTGAGTTCTGGCTACTCTTTGTCCTGAATAACTCCTGTTTCATATCCATAGCTGCACTAAATGTGTCATATACCTCTCTTTTTAGTGTGCCAAGCATATCAGAAGCTTTTATAAGCAACGGAAAATACTCTGTTACTGTTGAGTCTATAAGCTCTTTATATGAATCTATTTCACTGTTGAGCTTTTGCTGATCTTTTAAAGCTTCCTGAGCAAGTGTTTTGCGTTGCTCAGGGCTTAAATCATTAAGATTTACTGTTTTCATATATCTATTTATTAAGTAATTGATTAATTGTCTCTTTGTCATTAAAAGGCTTTGATGTGGCAAATGCACTGATTCGCTTACGCAATACATCATCAAATAGCCTTTGAGCATTGTGCTCTTTTCCGGCATGTGATACAACCGGAACAGCAACTGTGTGATAATCATCTTTTGAATGAGTAGAGAATACCGGACGTTCCTCTGATCCTTGGGTTACTTCAAAGCCAAACCTCTCAAAGTACTCCTTTACCTCTGTGTCTGTATAGTGATATTGGAAGATCATATTTTTATGGGTTTTGTGATGGTTATATACCATCTGGTTTTAATACACTTAAGGGTTATTGTGTAAGGGAGCAGATCAAGCACCCTTAAAATACGCCCAACCTTGTTGGTACTGTATTTAGTTACATTGATTTTCATTGTTAAAACAGTGTTTGTTGTTCATACTCTGTGTTATCTGTCTCCTCTGCTTTGTCTGAGCCTCTTACAGCTTTATATACCCTCGATACTGATACATGAGCCATTGAGGCAGTTAGTTTTGCATTCTTGTAACACACTTCGTAATAGAAGTACTTTATTGTATTGGTATCCGCTTTTGGTATGTACAGGTTCATACCTCCAAGGCTTATCATTAGTTTGCGGGCTTTCTCTTCGCCTATTACACTTGCAATAAGCGACATATCACCCGATAGAGGGTATTTGCTTTCAGACATGTTAGTTGTTTTTGTTGTTTATCATCTTTTGTATGATTTGAATACATAAGTGCGCCTGTCTGGGGGTAAGCGCTTCCGGCTTTTCTACTTTAAACCGTACTGAGAGAAATGATGACAGGTGTTTATCTCCATCCTGCATATCTGAGTAGTCTATCTTTGCCCAATCAGTTTTAATTTTCCATATCTGACGTACAGAAGCTCTCTGCGGTAACTCTGCTCTCATAGCATCAATAAAAGCTAGTTTTTGCGATTCTGTGAGCTCTTTGCAACTTGTTACACCATAGCTGCCTTCTAAAGCTGCACGATATATATCATCGCTCCAACCAAGCTGCTTTTTAAGTGTATGTATGCGTTTTATCTTGTCACTATATGCCATATGATTATGCGTATTGCTGTGCTCTGCCTAAATGCTTTGCTACAGTGTTTACAATCTGACCAAATTTGCTGTCTGAATACTCTATATGGTTGATCTTTGCAACTCTCATACTCTCACGTACAACTATCTTTAAATCACGTCCTATGCCACCACAGGCAGTAAAGAAGGTATCAAAGTTCATATCTGTATCAAATACAGTCTTTACAAGCTGCTTTATATCATCTTTTTTAAGTGTTTCAAGGTGTAAAGGGAGCGATAACCTGTTGTACAGGTATGCATAATCTCTCTGGTTAGATTTCAGCTCTCTGTAAAAGCGTGGATGACCTACCATCAGCACGCCACAACCAGTAAAATCATGTACACGGCGTATTGTATCAATAGTGGTAAAGCTCAGGTGCTCTGCTTCATCAATTGCTATAAGACGATGTGAGCCAATAAGATTATCTGTTACACGGTCAAACAGTACTGAATATGTACCTTTTGTATCAACACCAAGCTGACGGCATATCTGACGTAGTATTGTTTGTTTGTTCATTCCCTGATAGCACTCTATCAATAGCATTCCTGTACGCTGCTCCTGTATGTGTTTCAGGGCTGTTGTTTTACCTATACCAGACAGACCTGTTACTACACGCATCTCACCTCTGTGCTCTGCCAGATCGGCATCCTCTTCTATTTTCAGATATACAGAGGTCTCGCAAAACTCAAAATCATTTGCAAAGGTGTTTCTATCCTCCTGAGCCACTTTCTGACCTTCGAGAAAAGCAGATACAGCTTTATCAATCTTTGATACATCGCCTTTGTATTTGCCATTTAACCAACTTGACAATGCACCGCCGGATAGTGCCAGTTTCTGCGCTACTTTTGTTTGGCTCCAACTACTGTTAGATGATAACCAACTCTTTAATTCATGCTGTAAATTACTCATGTTTAAGATGTTTAATGATTATTAATTGTTGTAAAGTTTAAAATCAAACTCCTCCTCGTTATGGTGCAGCTCTTTTTCGGCTGTTTTTACCGATTTCTGAGGCTGTTTTTTGCGTTTCTTATCGCTTATACCCATAACTGCATTCATTGAGCTGTGAAGCTCTTTTTCGGCATCTTTTATTACCTTATTGGCTGCTGCCAGTTTCTGCCTGTCTGCATCAGAACCAAGTACCGCCATAGCGTGTATATTTTGTCCGGCATATTGTTTTGCAGTACAGAAGAATGTACCATCTGAGTTGTATACATGTATCTTATCAGGGCGCATGGGGTCAAAGCGCACGATAAAATTCCAATCCTCATGTTTACTTAGTTGGTACATATCAGGGTGCAGGTACCAGATACCATTTATTTTAATTCCGTTACGCTGCAAACGCTTTACAACGGTACGTTGCAGCATATAATCGGTAGTTTGTTCTGTAATATGTCGGCTGCTGTAGCTATCCCAACCAAGTTGCTGTATATGGCTTATTGCAATATTTGCAGGCGTTGAGCCATTTAGCCACTTACCATTACCTATGCGGTTATTGTAGATATTTACCCATGCAGATATCATGTCATAAGTCTCATAAAGCGTTGGTGCTCCATGTTCACCTACCATTATCTCATGCAGTTTGCGGGCAAACTTCTCATTACGCATCATATATGCAGGCTTATCAGCAATACTGTTACCCACATATGTAGGGGATAATTTCTCCATTTCGTCCCAGTCCCTGAACATACGCTCAATGATCTTTGTACGGGCATTATATGGCTGTGCATATACAACATGTTCAAGACCATAGGCTCTCATTCGAACAAAAAGCCCGTCAAGATCATGCTCTAAGTCAGCTTTTTGGTTGAAAAACTTGTTCTTAAAAGCACGTCCGTTATCCATATATAGCGTTTTTGGCACCAGTGCACCATCAACACCACATACATTTGCAGCACCTATAAGAGCATTGCGAAACGCAGAGAGCACATTTGTTGTATTCTCAGTTATCATAATCTCAAAGCCCATAACCATTAATGTGCGCATATCAACCCATGCTATAAGGGTAGGACGTACCAGTTTATTTGGGTCGTCAGGATGTTGTATTGTAAAGTTCAATTTATGACCATCTGCTACCCATGCATCCATAAAATTTATTGACATAGGGTCTTTCTCGATATATGGGAGCCATCCGTCTTTTGCCGCTTTTACGCCTTTTCTAATTGCTGTAACAGTTACACCATTACGCTTAACATAATCGTTCAAAAAACGGCGCATTTTAGCATCACTGGGAACATCTAAACCCTGTTGCTCCATTAGTGATACAGCCCAACGGATCGCTTGGCTCAGTTTTGGTGCATTCGGATGTACATACATACGCACAAGTATCTCCTCATGTTGACGTTTTAAAGAGGCACTTTTGCTTTTTCGCTGTTTTGAAGGTGCCAGAGCATCAATATTGTAGTTATTGTCCTCTAAAAGCTTCATCCATCTGTATATACTCTTATCTGATATCTTTCCTGATAGTATCTCATATTCGTTTTTTAGCCCACCACCGTTATGTAACAGATATACAAACTCATCTATTGCTATACCTCGCTTTGGCTTGTCTGCTATAAACCTGTTGCACTCCTTTATTATGTTGTATTTAGCCATTGCAACCTCTAATTGCTTTGTGCTAAGCTCCTCATATTGTGTTGGTGCTAAATCCTTAACATCTGAGCGTATTATCTTGTCTCCCTGAACCTCTATACCTACAGGAAGCTCTACACGCTGTAAAAGCTCCTCTTTAGATGGTAATTTGCTCTTGCTGCGTGCCGGTATTGTGTCAAAATCAATCCATACACTGCGCTTATTACCATCTAAACCTTTACGATGTGCCCACGATGAACGACCATTACGATTGTTATCTAGCCCTTTGTTTATAGCATTTATACTAATAGACTCTTTCAGGTTGTCTATGTTTATAAATAGCTTATCATCAATAATTCTCATAACTCATGATGTTTTGAGCCCCGATCTGTTCCGATGTTAAGATTTACTGCTAATGCACGGGGCAGTGTGGTTTACTGCTGCTCAGAGGCAAATTTTTGGTTAAATTGTTCTTTACGTTTCTCTGCCAATAACTCAGCTACAGTGAGGATTGTAGAGCGTTTTGATGGTCGGCTGAGTGCTCTGCTTACAGATTGAGGCAGACACTTGCATACACGGGCAATAAGCTTGTTATCACCATGTTTTAGCCATTGTTTTATCTCTTCCTGTGTCATGTTAATTTATGGATTACGTTTATTTGTTTATATTTCGGTTATAATTGTTACTTTTGGATAACTTTTAAACAAATATAAAACGTAAACACGATATATACAACGCAATTGCGTTATTATTTTATGGATTTTAAAACTCGAATTAGATATCTTATTGACAATCTGTGTGATGGGAATAAAAAAAAATTCTCAATTGCTACAGAAATACCATATACTTCTGTATCTGAATATCATTCAGGAAAGAAAACTGACCCTAAACTATCATTAATAATTAAAATATTAAATACGTATAAAAACGTAAACGCGTTATGGTTGATTACCGGTAAAGGAGAAATTGAGGGAAAAGATACAATGAAAAGTACAATTTCAACTACAATGAAACAAAATGACAGTTCTGACGATGATAAGGATAAAGTAATTGAATTGCTTTTAGAGCAAATAACTGAATTAAAACAAGATAAAGAAGATTTAAAACGGATAAACAACCACTTATTAGGCATAAGTAATGCTGATAATCAAGAGAATAAAGATAATGAGGGTACCGGGCTTAGTAAAGAATCCGCTTAATAAAAAGGTATGTACCACCCCATTACAAAATCAGTAAAGACTCTGAGCCAATACGTTATACAGTTGGTAACATGGTAATTTGGCGCTTCGAAAAATCGGGGGTAGTAATGCGCCACAATAGCAAATGTAAACAATAGCATTATTGCTTTTAAAAACAACGTTCAAAATGTTTAAATCATTATAAATGTGGCTTTAAAAGGTTTTAAAAAGGGGTTAAAAACGCTTTAAATGAACTTTTAATGCAAAACAATACACTCTAACATGAACTTTTTATGAAGTTTTATGAAGATTCTCAAACACGAACACAACACACTCACACACTCTCTATCTCTTTATACACAGTCGTTTCAGCACACAACACACTCACAATGCACTTTCTCATTCTTCATGTTTTTTTATAGTATTGATTGGGTTCAGAATTACTTTAAAGATAAATGGAATAAAGTTGATTCTGTTGAGAATAGCAATAAAACTCCAGAGGAGTCATCGGTTGAAGAGACAATGATTCTATAGAATGTTTAAAATACCCCGGATATACCAGGGTATTTATTGTCTGTTTAAGGAGAATTGAATATATATCAACTCTATTGTATTGACAAAAGTACACAACCTATACGCAGTATATTTGCGTATATAAACCTATATCTATCATAGATAGAAATATTATGTCAAAAATAATATTCAAAGAAAAACAGAAATTTAAACAGCCATGGTTATGGATATTGCTTATTGGCTCTACCCTTATTTCTGTTATACCGTTTACAACAGGGTTATATAAACAGTTATATCTTAATCAATCATGGGGAAATAATCCTATGTCAGATATCGGGTTAATTATTACAAGTATATCAGTTTTTGCTCTTATGATTGGTATAAATATTCTGTTTTGTACAATGTATCTTAAAACAGTAATAACTAACAACGATATTACTATAATATACTTTCCTATTATAAGAAAAGGAAAAGTAATTAAATTCTCTGATATTGAAGACATATATACGCGAGAGTACAGGCCTGTTTCTGAATACGGAGGATGGGGGATTAAGGGATCTGAAGAAAATAGATGCTACAATACAAATGGAAAATTCGGTATTCAGATAATACTAAAAAATAGCAATAAGATTCTTATTGGTAGTCAAAAAACAGAATTAGCTAAATCTATAGTCAAACAGATAAAAAATAATCTATAGAAAAAATCAACCTTTGTAATTATTTAGTTACAGATTTATTCTATTGGTCTTAACTCTTATTCTCATATAATTTTTACACAACTTATAAATATCATGTATTAATAGGTAACAATATAGTTCAACCTTCGTATTAACTGATAGTTTGTACAAGATCTATTTAGTTTAAGTATAACTTCAGAACATACATCTATGAGAACAATTGCTTTAACACTTATTATTATTTCCTCTTTACAGGTATACTGTAATCAAAAGTCTAACAAAAGATATAATATTGCTGAATATAATCAGGTATTTGAGATTGATGAAAATGTAACAGGAGCAGAAGTTGGCCAAATTGCGCTTACAACACCCGATAATGTTAATCTGACCTTTACAATTAACTCTGAAAATGAGATATTCACAATAATATCTGAAACTGGGATAATATATCTAAAGCAGAATGTGGCTCTAAATTATGAATCCGTTAATCAATATAGTTTTCAGGTAAATATATCAGATGGCAACTCCAGTGAATCTGTTTCTGTTACAGTAAATGTAAACGATATCAATGATATTCCAACAATTAAGAACGATACTATATTTATCACAGAAAACATATCAAACACTATAGTAATAGGTGAGCTAACAGCTTATGACGAAGATAAAAATTCACTATTTACAGACTGGACAATTCTAAGAGGCAATGATGATAATACATTCAAAATACACCCCACATCAGGTAAAATAAAGATTGTTGATAATACAACTATAGATAGAGAAATTAATGAAGAACTGACTATTGCTGTATCTGTTAGCGATGGCATAGGTACCAGCGAATTAACTGATATAAAAATTATAATAACTGATGTTAACGACAATAGCCCTGAAATACTCAAAAATCAGATATTCAGTGTTAATGAAAGTTCAAAAAAAGGGCACATTATTGGTTATTTAAATGCAACTGATGCCGACAAAAATACAGACTTTACAAATTGGAATATAAGAGAAGGTATAGAAGATCAGATATTTGAAATAGATTCAAATACCGGACAAATATCACTAGAGTATTCAGGACTTGATTATGAGAAAAAAACAGAATACAGATTACAAGTTACTGTTGGCGACGGCAAAAATACATCATCGCCAGAAGAGATTACAATATCTATAATTGATGTTAACGACAATAAACCAGTTATCAATAAAGATCAGATATTTACAATATCTTCAGATTTAGCAAGAGGCAATAAAATTTGTACATTAAAGGCTTCAGATCCTGATACAGAAACTGTATTGCAACAATGGAGCATTGTATCAGGTAACATATCAGAAACATTTAATATTGATTCTAATACTGGTACAATAACTTTGAACAATCCAAAGATCTTGCAATCTGTAAATATTGACTCTTACACCCTTTATATTACTGTTACTGACGGATTAAACAGTAGTGATACTGTCCCGATAAAAATTATTATTAACAAAACAACCAATATAAACAAAACAGAAAACAGCTTACCAAACAATTACTATGACTACAGAACAAAACAGATATACATTGATAATTCAGGTGAGTTAAAACCCTATAAAATAGTCATCAGCAATATAAACGGATCCCTAATAGATAACTTTATTGTTAATTTAGAAACCAATGCTATTGATATAGCACATTTAAGAAAAAGTATATATATAGTTCGCTTTATATATACCTCCGGAGAAACTAAACTTTTAAAAATTGCAACTTGATATAGTAAATACTATACACCAATACCTGACCTGTACTCAGAAGGAGTCTTTCCTGTCATCTTTTTAAAAATTCCATTAAAAGATGATTTTGAATTAAACCCGCACTCATATGCTATTGCTAAAAGTGTATAATGGTTATAATTACTATTTGCAAACATATCCTTTACAGCATTAACCCTATACTCATTAATAAAGGTGTAGAAATTTTTCTTAATCTTTTCGCTAAGTATTTGTGTTAAATGATGCTTTGGGATATCTATATTATCTGCAATCTCCTGAATTGTTAAATCGCCTTTAAGATATGGCTTATTAATCTCAGTATATTCAATTAACTTTTTCAAATACCTATCAGCCTCATCATCCTTTAAACCTGAACGTTCATATTTATTCTCTGTTTTAACTTTATCTGGCAAATCAAATTCATATCGTGCATCACGTCTGCTAACATTAAATATTTGAGGTTGTTTAAACGCAAAAAAACTAAATGAAAATGCCAATAGGGTAAAACCTGTGCTGGAAATAAAGCCAGGCTCTATAATATATATATCAGTATACCTTATCAACATTCCATATATTACCGTTATAGAGAATGTAAATGTAAATACTATTGATATATACTTTACCCAACTGAGATTTATATGCTGAGAGTGATAAGAAAATGTGTTATCGATATTAGCACTATGCCGTTTTAAAAGTCTAAAAACATTATATATGTAATACGTTAATGTACTCAAAAATGCCGTACCAAAAACTAATATATAGCTATCATGAGCATCTTCTTTAATTGAAAACCTTGCCCACTCTGTAGAATATGATAGTACTGCAAATACTACCAAAGGCAACAGATGTAAAAGATATATCTTCTTAAACCTAAAATTCTCTTGAATTACAGATCTCACATATATATAAAGAATAGGTCCGTATGTAAATATTAGTGCTGACGATGGTATTTTTACATACCCTAATCTACTTAATAACGATCTACCTAAACCTACTCCAATAATAAAGAACCACGCCACCAATATCTTATCTGATATTGTTTTCGGACGTTTAGTTAGTAATATAAATGATGCAAACAACGATTGTGCTGTTCCTATATATAAAATTGCTTCCATATCTGATAGCAAATTTACACAAATAGATTCACTATCCGCTAAAATTAACATCATTTATATTTTTCGCTGAATTATCAATAATTATTACTTACGTTTATTCCTCATTCTATCTAAACGATATGTAATACTAAAGCCCATATATGTATTGCTATATGGATCATTCTTTAACAAACTATTATCATCCTGATCTTTGAATTCAGAATGAAAAATTGATCTTAATCCCCCTTCAGCTGATAACCAGATATTTTTATATAATCTATGATCTACACTAATCCCAAATTTTAATCCCAATTCTGTAATCTTAACATTTGACAGTCCATATATCCTACGATCAACAATAGTCTCATTTATAGACTCTACCAGTGGCAACTCTGTTAACAATTTAGCATTTAATGTAATGTTAAAATTATTATTTATTACACGTATAAAGTTTGCATTATACGGAAAACGTGTTCTAAAAATCCAATATGGTTGCCATATTTTTGTATATCCAAACATTGGTATAGGAATAACTCTACCACTCTCATTAAGCATAATTATTAAACCAACCTGCTTAGACACTGTATTACTTCTGCTCTTTAACGGATACATTACAAACGTAGATGAACTAAACCGAAACACTGACGGATCTAAAATACCAGATGCTGAAACAGTTTGCATAAGTACAAGTGAGCGATCTTTTATCTTAAATATCTTTATCCCAGTAAAAGACAGAGCCATTTTTTGCGATCTGAAATACCTATTATTTATCCTTAGATTCTCATCCTCAGGTATAGGGTTTTTAACCTCATAACTACTAACATCATAGCTATTAGATATATATGCAATTTTTGATGTTAACTTAAATGTTTTATGTGTAACCCAGATTGGCAATGTAATATTAAGCTTTGCAATACTACTTGACTTTACTGTATATTTTGCATGATCATTCTCAACGTTGGCTCTTGAGTTAATATCATATCGTACCTCAGAAATTATTGTCTGATTTTTTATATTATTAAGATTAAGACTATCTCTAACTACTTTCTGTGCTAAAATAATATCTGATATTGCCAATATTAAGACAACAAGTGTTACTTTTTTTATCATAAAAAATTACTTTCTTTCTATTACGATTTACTGTTTTATCCAGACAATATCTTTTGACAAGATGCCCAGTTTTATTGTCATAACAAACTTTTTATCTGATTCTTGTACTATATCAAAATCATATAATTTATCCCTCTTCTTCACATACAGCTTTCCTACCCATAACATCTTATTAGCATCATATTTAATATCTCTGAACAAATGCGTTCCCACACTTTCAGGCTTTTTGTTATTTTCAACAATATACCCCTGAAAAAACCTATTCTTATATTTAACCTCTATTGTAGATTCTCCACCATCCTTTTTAAACGATCCTATTATATTGTTACGTTTATTCCCATTTGCACTCAGTATAATATTTGTAAGAGTGCATAGTAGAAGTATAGCAGCCAGTATCTTCATAATTCTCATAATAATTTAGTTTTAAAGTTTTACTTCTATAGTAGTATATCCTGCCTCTGATAACAGAGACAGGAATCTACTTATTTTGACAAGATGCGCACTCCGAAAAGACAATTAGTGCGCTACATATAAAAGAAATTCTACATTAACAATCTTCTATTACAACAACCTTACTACTGTTCATTCCAAGCTTAGCAAGAACAATATCAAAACATACATAAACAACCGGAACAACAATAAGCGACAATATCATAGATGAACTTAAGCCTCCAATAAGAGCCCATGCAAGTCCGTTTTTCCATTCAGCTCCGGCTCCACCAGCCAATGCTATAGGCAATAGTCCAATAACCATAGATAGTGTTGTCATCAGAATAGGCCTGAACCTTAATCGGGTTGCTTTAAGTAATGCTGCTTTAGTCTCCATACCCTCTCCTTTTAGCTGATTAGTAAAGTCTACAACAAGAATTGCATTCTTAGCAACCAAACCAACTAACATAATCATACCCAGAATAGAGAATATACTTAACACCTCTCCTGCCAACGCCAAAGCAAAAAGAGCTCCTATTACCGATAGTGGTATTGAAAATAGTACAACAAAAGGATATACATATGAGTTGTATAATGCTACCATAATAAGATATACAAATATTATTGATGCCAAAAGTGCTATTCCCAGATTCATAAAGCTCTCTTTCTGATTCTCGGCATCTCCACCCATCTCTATAACAATACCCTGAGGTATGTCAAGTTGATTTAGTTTATCCTCAATCTCACTTGATACTTCACCCGATGCTCTTCCAATTACCTGCCCCGATATAGTTGCAGAAGGCATTCTATTGCTTCTCTCTAATATTGCTGGAGATATTCCTTCAGTAAAATTAGCTATCTGCTTAAGCTTTATTATCTCATTATCTCTGTTCCTGAAACTAATATTCTCTATATCAGCAATACTTCTGCGGTTAAACTTATCCAATATTATATTTATATCATACTCATATTCACCGTCACGATATTTATTATTACTGTTTCCGCTAAACGATAATTGCATTACAGAACCAATATCAGATATATTAAGTCCTAGTTTAGCCATCTTTTCTCTATCTATATCTACAACTATTTCTGGCGAACCATCCTCAAGGCTTGAACTAACCTCCATTGTTCCTTCAATACCCTTAATTACGGCAACAGCTTCATCTGTAAAACTCTTCAATAAACCTTTATCGTCACCTTTTATTCTTATCTTAATAGCCTCTGTAGTATTACCTAACATTCCTACACTAACAGTCTTAAACTTTACCCCTACTATATTATAGTCTAAATCCTTTTTGAGTTTTCGTGCAAAAATATCTGTAGACATTTCTCTTTTATCTTTACTTACCAGCTTTATACTTACCTGAGCACCATATGGCGTAGATTTACTAGACGACATTCCGCTCTTTACACCTATATTTGCAAAAACCGACTCAATCTCAGGATAATTATTAAGGAACTTTTCAACCTTAAGAACTGCCATATTTGTCTGCTCAATTGTTGACTCTCTTGATAACTCCATATCAAGCATAAACTCTCCTCTATCGCCAGCAGACATAAATGACGTACCAACAAATCCCTGTGTTATAAGCATAAATGAGGATATAAATGTTACAAATGCTATTGTAAGAACTATACGTTTATGTCTGAACGACCATGACAGTGTATCGGTAATAACCTCAGCTATATTATCAATAACCTTCTCAAACCAACCTATAAAACGTCCCATTGCCGACTCCTTTCTGAAATGTTCCAGTTTACCAATTCGTGATGCAAGCAAAGGCACAATGGTAAATGATACAAACAGACTCATCAATGTAGATACTACAATTACAAGTCCGAACTGACGAAACAGATCGCCTACAAGCCCACCAACCAGTGATAGTGGAAGAAACACAACAATATCGACAAGTGTAATAGACATAGCCGTAAAACCAATCTCCATTCGCCCTTCATAGGCTGCCTGAACTGCACTCTTCTTCATCTCCATATGTCGATGAATATTCTCAATAACAACAATGGCATCATCTACAAGTATTCCTACAACAAGGCTTAATCCAAGAAGGGTCATCATGTTTAAAGTAAAATCAAACAGATACATCCCTATAAAGACACAGATTATAGATGTAGGGATAGATACAAATACAATAAATGCATTACGCAAACTATGTAAAAATAGCAAACATACTGCTGTTACCAGTATAATTGCAATAAGTAAGTCGTGCATAACAGCATTTGCTGCCTCTAGTGTAAAAACAGAGGTATCCTGAGCAATATCAAACTTAAGATTAAACTCAGCATATTCATTTTCTATCTCCGATATTCGCTCCATTACAGATGCACTTAACTCTACTGCATTCGCATCTTTCTGTTTCTGAATCTCAAGCCCTATTGAATTCTTTTTATTTGTTCTATTTATTATCTCAACATCCTTAAAACCATCATGCACCTCTGCAATATCTTTTATCTTAATACTGCCATTAACACCATAATCAGCAATTATTAGCTCCCTAATATCATCAATGTTATCAAGCTTTCCTTTCAATCTTATCAGCGATTGCATCTCTGTATTCTCAATCCTACCTGTTGGAAAATCTAAGTTTGAAGCTCTAATAATATTTCTTATATCTGATATAGACAGGTTATATTCTGACAGCTTATCAGCATCTATACTTATCTTTATCTCACGCTCAGTTCCACCAACTATTTTAACATTAGCAACACCATTTGTTCTCGCTATTGCTGGTTGTATTCTATTCTTAATTATATCATAAAACTCAGCATCATCTATGGCTGCTGTTACTCCACACTTTATAATTGGAACTGCCGATAAATCAAATTTATTAAGCGTTGGCGTTTTACAATCTTCAGGCAAATCACTTACAATTCTGTTTACTTCACGTTGAGCATTCTCTAACGATCTGTTTATATCTGCATCATCGTTAAATTCAATTCTTACCAATGAAACACCTTCAAGCGATGATGATGATAGTTTGTCTATCTTCTCTAATGAAGCTACAGCATCCTCTATCTTTTTTGTAACAGAGTTCTCTACCTCTGTGGGTGAAGCACCCGGATATACTACACTTACTGTTACAAGCGGAATAGATATATCCGGAGCAAGTTCGTAATTTAGTTTTGTATAACTAAAAGCCCCCAAAAGTGTAAGTACCGTAAATATTACTACAATAATGGTTGGTCTTGTTATAGATATTTTAGTGATATTCATAATTATATATATTTTATCCTGAAATAAGATCAGACAATGCAAATAACGATGTATTTGCTACACCTAATCTACATTCAAACACAACAAACAACCTAATTATTAAGTATTGAAACTAAAGTTCCGTTATCCAGATTTATCTTACCACCTGTAACAACCTTCTCGCCCTCATTAAGCCCATCAACAATTTCAACACTCATATTATATAAATTGCCTGTTATCACTTTCCTTAACTCTGTAACCCCTTCATTAACAACAAATACCTTTGCATTTTTTAAACTTCCTATAATTGCTTTGCGCGGTATTTTTATAATACTTTTTGTTCCAACATTTATTCTGACTTCTGCAAACATTCCCGAACGCAGATAGTTACTACTGTTATCTATAGTAAGAACAACTCTATATTTATGAGTTTTATCAGCTTTTACTCCCACAGATTTTATCTTTCCTACAAACTCTTTGTCAGGATATGCTGATACTGATACCATTGCTTTAAGTCCACGTTTCACATTTAATATCTCTTTTTCGTCAAGCTTAAGCTCTACATTAAGAGTTCTATTATCAATAATATCTGCTATCATTGAATTACTTCCTACCAGTGCACCAATCTCAACATGTATATTATCTATTGTCCCTGATATAGGTGCCACAATATCAGTCTTACGCAAATCACGCTTTAGTTTAATCAAATCAGATTCAGCCTTATCCAGTTTAAGCTTTGTCTGCTCCAAATTCTGTCCGGTAACAGCATCTTTATCTGCTAGTTTTTTATATCTGTTATAATCTGCCAAACACTGTTTATAGTAAGCTTCAGCATACTGCTCCTTTGCCTTAAACACCTCTTTGTCTACCCTTGCAATTACATTTCCCGTTGTAACATAATCACCCTCTTCTACCATTATTTTCACAACACTTCCATTAATCTCTGACTTTAATGACAATTCAGAATCAGATTCCATACGTCCGGTTGCCTCAATAATAATATCTGTTTCAGAACTCTCTGTTACCGATACTTTAACCGGATATGTTTCACATACCTCTGATGCTATTCTGGTCTCTTCCTCAACACGCTTTTTATTACTCATTAACTTAAATGTAGCAAGCGATGTAATTACAAGAACAGAGGTTATTGTCAATACTCTTTTCTTTGTGCGTTTCATATTATAACTATTTCTTATTTACTCTGATTACTCTTTATCATCTTGTATAAGACTCATTAGTTCGCCTTTTGCTTTCATAAGGTCAAGCTCAGCTATTTTATATCTTAACACCTCCTGATTATACAGATTCCGCGATTCTCTTAACGTAGTTTCTGCCAGAAGAATATCATTTATTGTAGCAAGCCCTTCTTTATACTGTAAGGTTGTCTGTTCATAAACATCTTCGGCTAATTTTATATTCTCCAATTGAGCCTCTATATTATAAATACTCCTATTAATTGTAGATGTGCTGTTTAATACCTCGATAGATACCTTATCTTTTGCATAGTTAAGATTATAGTTTGTTTGATCTATCTTTATTTTAGCCTCCGCTGCCCTGTGTTTCTTTATAAACCCATCGAATATTGGGACAGAGAGTTTTAATCCAACAATCTGACTCTCATTCCATCTGGCACCTGAACCAAATAACTCAAGACTGTTTCCTTGATTATTCCAACCTACCTGAGCAAAGGCTGATAGTGTTGGGTAATACCCTGCATTAATACGACCCTTCTCTTTCCTATAAAGCTCAAGCTGCTTATCTATTATTCTTATATCAGATCTTCTATTGTATATCTCGTCAAAGTTGTCAACCAGTTTACTCGAATTAATATTATTAATTGTTGTATCACTAAACTCAATACTACTGTTTAAAGGATATCCGGCAAGCAATTTAAGCAGATTAGTATTATTATTTATTGTCTCTTGTGCTTGTGCTCTGTTTGTTCTGATGTTTATAAGATTAACCTTTATCTTATTCAGTTCTGTTTTTAACGATACCTGATTCTCGTACATCACCTCCGTTGTTTCATGCAGTTTCTTTAATCTAGCTATATTATCATTAAGTATTGATATATCCTTTTTGGCAATTAACAACTGATAATAAATTGTCGAGATTTGATGAATAACCTCCTCACGCGTTTTTAATGAACTTATTCTGTTAAGTTCTGCACTGATTTTAGCAACCTTTAATCCATCAAGATAGTCCTTACTAAATAGTAACTGATTTGCCCTGAAGTTTACAGTTGTATTATACTGTTTTCCAAACTGTACCTCTAAATCCTTTCCTGGTTGTCCTGCTAACTCTCCGGGCAAGTATGAGGTTGCCAAAGCTACATTATCATTTATCTGGCCATCAGCTGAAATTTGCGGCAACATATTATTTCTTGCCTGCTTTATCTTTGCCTCAGAAGCCAAAACAGATAAATCAGCCTGTTTGATATCCACATTATTATCAAGAGAATGTTTTAACAGCTGCTTAAGATTCACTGTTATACTCTGCCCTTCTACTGACAAAACAAGAAAAAGTGATGTCAGTATCAATATCCATCTATTTAATTTAACCATTACAAAAGCCTGTTTTCAATTTTTGTTTTGCAAATGTGATATATAAACAGAGAGTAATCGTTTAAGCCATGAATTCTGAACCAAACAAGTATACATACGAAGTACAAACCAAGTGTCTTACTCCTTCAATACACTGTATTCCAAAAACTTAATTTCAACCCACAAAATGAGTCCAGATAATAAATACAGTCCACAAAATATTTATGATTGTGTTGAGGTTATATTTATCAAAAGTTTCATGCCTATATCCTAACTGTATTTATACTTTGTAGCAATAATATTAGCATATGATATTCATATAGGAGTATTATTAATACAAAGACTTCGTATTGCAAAAACGAAGTCTTCAATATCACCTAACCAAAGTTTGGTTTGGTAATAACCAAGGCTTCATATTTGAACAACGAAGCCTTGGTCGTAATTAAATTAAGCTTTTGTACAGCTACATTTAAGTGCTGGTTTTTGTATTACAAATACTTTGTATTTAAAACACAAACATATCGATTTCTTAATACACCCAGAACTTAAGAGATTCTGTTCAGATTAATCTTTATCATGTATGACAAATGGTATTTTTAACAATATTAATTTGTCTACCATATATTGATGAAAAGAATTTTATTATCACTAACCAATACTTACATAAATAATTAAAAATGTTAAAGGCAATTTCCATGTTACATAAATTTGATTCGGATGATTATCTTAATTTTTACTTTTGTCATAAAACAATAAATATTACTTTACTGTTTCTCTATTTGATATTATAGAGTCTTATAAAAATATGAAACGTGGCATAAGAGTTGTTATTAATATACACGATAATGCTTAAGTTATGCCTGTTTCTAAAATTAAACAAAATAGTATGGATAAAGTAGAAACTGTTAAAACAGTATATAAAGGTGGACTAAGAACCGAAGCAGAACATGTGCAATCAGGGAACAAAATTATTACTGACGCTCCAACTGATAATTGTGGAAAAGGCGAATATTTCTCGCCAACAGATCTGCTTGCAACCTCTGTTGCCAGTTGTATATTCACAATAATGGGTATAAAAGCTGAAGCTAGTGGTTTTATTATTGATGGAGCAACATCTAAAACATGGAAAATAATGTCAGCTAACCCTCGAAGAGTTGCTGAAGTTGTTATTGAATTTGACTTTACAATGTGTGATCTTAAACCAAAACATAAAAAGATTCTGCAAGGACTTGTTAAGGTTAGTCCGGTACCTTTATCTGTACATCCAGAAACTAAACAGACTGTAAGTTTAAAATTCAAAGAGTAATAATAGCATATAACTATATTATACAACGAGAGATTTATAATTATGGATCTCTCGTTCTCTTTTGTAAACATATTAATCTCAAATACATAATTTGCTTTATAGCTTAATTTTAAGTAAATTACATTAACACTACTAATTGTAATATTATATGAACCAAGCATATAAATATTCACTCTCTTAACCACAATTACTATGTATGCAAATTTCATATAACAAGTAAAATCAAATTATAATGAATATGAGACAACTTTTTTTTATTACTCTGTTTGTATATGTATTAGCAACAGGGTGTAAAGAAGAAAACTCATCAGAACATTCAGATTATTCAAATACAGCAAGTTGGTATATAATAAATGGAGGATTAACAGGTGCAGATGCAGACGTTTTTTACATATATCCAACAGTATTTAGAGGCGACGAAGTTCCGTGTGGAAACAATATGGATATTTACGCACCCTTATTACGTCAACAAGCACAAAACACCATCAATCAGCAAATTGGTGTATTTTCCTATTCTGCTCGTGTTTTTGTACCATTCTACCGACAAGTTGCAAAAAATGCATTAATTCAAGATGATCCCGATTTAGAAAGGTATATTAGTATCGCTTATAATGATGTTGAAGCTGCATTTAATTACTACATAGAACATTATAATAACAACAGGCCTTTTATACTTGCCGGACATAGTCAGGGTTCAATGCTTCTGTTAGAGTTAATGCGCAAACGTTTTCATGATAAATACCTTATGGATAAACTTGTTGCTGCATATACAATTGGATATACTCTGAATAGAGAAAACTCAAAAAGTTGGATGCGTATAGCTAATAACAAAGATGATATAGGGGTTATTATTCTATACAATTCTGTTGGTTATCCGGAAGCCGAATCGCCATCGGTTAAAGGATATACAGAGTGTATAAATCCGTTAAATTGGAGTAACTCTAAAAAAAATGTATCTAATCAACTTGATATCGATGCTGTTTGGGTAGATAATAATGGTAAGGATACCTTGCGCATTCCGAATTTCACAGGAGCTTATATTGCCAATAACGGAAAACTTGTTTTAGATATTCCTAAAGAGAATAACAAATACGTATCTGACGTTACAGATGGTATCTATCATAAATATGATTACACACTATTTTACACAAACCTCCAGCATAATGTCAAGATTAGAATAAACTCATATTTAAAAAAGAGATATACAATAAAGTAAATCTCTTGTAATTAATATAAAAAAGCAGATTATCATCTCTTATTAAGACTAGATCAAAAAAAGATAGCTCTGCTTTTTGTTCCTTTTGAGAATAAAAAAAATAATATACATTTGCAGTGCATTGGTGGAATTTTTCATAATAGAAGAATCCTTAATATGGGAATCCCGTCAAAATCGGGAGCTGTACCCGCAGCCGTAAGCTTAAATAGTTTTTTACCAATCTTTTTGCCACTGTTTTTTAATGGGAAGGCAGGTAAAATAAGCAAGCCGGAAGACCTGCCATATGCATTAAAATATTACAATGCTTTCGGGAATAAAAGCTAATTGATTGTCTTTTTTCAATCTGTTTCTTTTAAACATGATTTACAACTGTAGATCATTATGTATAAGCATTGATTAGTTGAATTTTAATTTAATAATCAATAGTTATGACAGAGAAGTCGCTTATTGTTTTAGGTCATGGAAGTCGTTCAAAAGAAGCGCAAGAGGAGTTTTCATTTATTGTTAATACAGTAAAAAACAAGGTTAACTACAAGGAGGTAGCTGGTGCTTATATGGAAATATCAAAGCCATCGTTAGAAGAGACTGTTGAAAAGCTCTACAATAATGGTTCAAGAGATATTATCATTTTACCATATTTTCTTTTCACAGGAATACATATAAAAGAGGATATTCCTGAAATTCTTGAAAATTTACAGCGCAAATTTGAAGGTATTAAATTAACCTTTAGCACACCATTCGGTAAAGAAGAGCTTATTGCCGATATCTTAATAAAAAAGGCAAATGAGTTATAAGAAGATAGTGGTAATTATTGCTGCAATTATAATACTTGTACCTAAACAGGTATTCGGTATGCATATTGCAGAAGGATATCTTCCAGTTAAATGGAGCATTATTTGGTTTGTTCTATTTATCCCTTTTCTAATATTAGGGTTCAGGCATATTCTGAAAATATATGATAGAGAGCCAAAAGCAAAACTACTTTTTGCAGTAGTGGGTGCCTTTGTTTTTGTATTGTCGTCGCTTAAGCTACCATCTGTAGGAGGAAGTAGCTCTCATCTAACAGGTATTGCTTTGGGAGCAATACTATTTGGTGCATCAACAATGTCAATTATTGGATTAATTGTCCTTCTGTTTCAGGCTCTGCTTTTAGCTCACGGCGGATTAACAACCCTTGGTGCAAATAGTTTTTCTATGGCTATAGTTGGTGCATTTTCTGCTGTTTGGGTATTCAAACTATGCAAAGGACTAAATATGAAACGTAATTTGGCAATATTCATAGCTGCATTTGTTTCAGATATTTGCATATATATATGTACATCTTCACAGTTGGCTCTGGCTTTTCAGTCAGAAAACATTGGCATTCTAGAAAACTTTGTAAAGTTTGTTTCAGTTTTTGCTGTAACACAGTTGCCACTTGCATTAGTAGAAGGTATACTTACAGTAATGGTTTTTAATATTATAAATAAGTATAGCAATAATGAGATTGCTACAATTAATCCTTCACTTAACTATTAGATTAACCACCTGAAAAAATTTAAGTAATGAAAAATTTTCTGTTAATAATATTTGCGGCCATTCTGATTACGCTACCATTCATACTTTTTAATACTATGGAGATGTTTCAGGGTACCGATGATCAATCAGTTGAGGTTATTCAAAGCATAGCACCAGACTATAAACCATGGGCTGAGAGTCTATGGGAACCTGCCAATGATATTCAAGAGGCAATACTTTTTGCTATACAAACAGCTATAGGTGTTTTACTTATCGGTTTTTATATTTTTTATAAACGCAAGCAAAAAGTCAGATCTCAGATTTAAATGATTATTGCTGGTATATATAACTATAAACACAGACTAATAAATACACATATTGTTTATAAAGCTCTGTTTACTGCAATTTTATTAATAGCTGTATTAATAAAAGATAGCTTAATATATAATTGTTGTGTATTTCCTGTAATGTTTGTACTAATAAGGTATACCACAAAAATAAAAACATGGTCTGTAATTAAGCTATTCAGCATTCCTATACTATTCTTAATATTTAGCTGTATTACAATAGCTATTGATATTAATACAGATAGATCTTCTTTTATAGTAATAAACAAAGAAGGTACATTCTTAGCTACAGAGGTATTTATAAGAAGTATTACTATAATAAGTATTGTATTTTTTTGGATGCTTACAAACACCATATCAGAGATATCTAATCTGCTACGATATATGAAAGTACATCCACTTTTTGTAGATCTGTTTGTTCTTACTTACAGATTTATAATAATACTATCTAATATAACAGTAACAATGTTTACTGCACAAAAGTGCAGAATAGCATACACAAAAAATAGTAACAGATACAAAGCTTTATCATATCTGTTTTCAAGGGTTTTTAACAGATCTCTACAGGTAGCAGATATAACCTATAAATCAATGGATTCAAGATTATATAATAGTAAGATACTATATCTTAGAAAGGATTGTAATCATAAAAAATCGATTCCTGCATTGCTATATATTCCATTGTTAATTTTTATCACTATATATATTTCGTTGCTATATGTCTGATTCTATAATTACATTTGATAACGTATCGTATAAATATAGTTGTGGTACAATAGCACTTAACAACGTTAATCTTGATATACCAAGATCTAAAAAGAGTGTTATACTCGGAGCAAATGGTGCCGGTAAATCAACACTTATGCTACTTCTTAATGGTATACTAAAACCTGAATCAGGAAGTTTACTATATAATAAAATTGAGTATAACTACAGTAAAAAAAAGATAAGAGTCATCAGAAATGACATAGGTATTCTTTTTCAGGATTCTGACTCGCAACTGATTGCTCCATCGGTTTACGAAGAGATTACCTTTGGTTTATGCAATATTAGCAATAACAAAGATTGGATAAAAAGTCAGGCCAATATGGTAATAGAAAGTTTCAAGCTTAATGATATTATAGACAAACCTCCTCATCAGCTTAGCGATGGTCAGAAAAAAAGGGTATGTTTGGCTGCTATTGTTGCTATGGAACCAGAAGTTATTGTTTGTGATGAACCTGCATCTAATCTTGATCCGCAAAGTACAGAGATGATGTTCAACTATCTTGACAAACTTAATAGTCAGGGAAAAACGATTATTATCTCAACGCACGATGTTAATCATGCTTATGAATGGGCAGACTCAATCATTGTAATGAATAGAGGGAACGTAATTGCACAAGATACACCAACTAATGTTTTTTCTGACAATGAACTTATTAATAGTTCCGGATTAAAGATTCCATCGATTATAGATATATGCAATAAACTGGGTATAAAAGAGTATCCTGAGAATATAGATGTATTAATAAAACAATTAAAGATTTAATCAATTAATGAAATGAGTTATTTGCCAATATCATTAAATATAGAGGGAAAGAAGATTGTAATTATTGGAGGAGGAAGGGTTGCTCTGCAGAAGGTAAAGAATCTTATTTCGTTCACAAAAAATATTACAGTTGTATCACCCGAAATTAAAGAGGGTTTATACTATTTTGATATTACAATTATACAAAGTGAATATAGCAGTAGCTATATAAAAGATGCATTTATGGTATATGCCTGTACCAACGATATATCTGTAAATAATACTATATCAGACGATACTGACAGATTAAATATATTATGCAACAGAACGGATAGACCTGATAAATCTGACTTTATCTCATCAGCAGTTGCTCTTGATAGCAAATTCAGAGTAGCTGTAAACTCTACAGACAGAGATAAACGTTCCACTATAAAACTAAGAAACAGGATAAAAGGTCTGCTTAAAAAGCTTGAATTATACAGAGATAAGAGAAATGATAACAGAGGAAAGGTTTTTCTTGTAGGTTTTGGTCCTGGAAACCCTGAACTGATGACTATAAAAGCTGATGATCTATGTCATGAGGCTGATATAATATTCTATGATGATCTGCTTGATTGTACATCATTGGATAAATATAGTGCAGAGAAAGTATACGTTGGCAAACGCAGAGGTAATCATCATAAGAATCAGGATGAGATTAATGAGGTTCTTTATCTGGCTGCTAGACAGAATAAGATGGTTGTTCGTTTAAAAGGAGGCGATCCGTTGATATTTGGTAGAGGTAGCGAAGAGAAGATGTATCTTGAAGAGAGAGGTATTATAGCAGAGATAATACCGGGTATTACATCTGCAATAGCAGCTGCATCATGCAGTGGAATACCTCTTACCCACCGAGGGGTATCATCATCAGTTGCATTTGGCACTGCTCACGGAAAATCAAGCTATAAACTACTTGAATCAGATACATCTGTGTACTATATGGGTGCTAAGAACATTTTAGATGTAGCAAAAAAATATCTTGATTCAGGATATCCTAAAGATTATCCTGTAGCTATTGTTCACAATGCATCAATGCCAGATCAGGAAGTAATAAAGACAAACATCTCTGAATTACTGCAAGATAAATTTGAGATAAAAAGTCCTATAATCTCAATATTTGGCAATACTGTAAACTATAAGAATATTGTTACAGAGAATAGATGTAAGAGTTGCAACAAATGCTAAAAATATTACTCAGAGGATTATACATATAATCTTCTGAGCCAAATCAATAATTTAAACATTATACTCAGATATTATCTATATCAGACTCATATAATCCTGACCAAAGAAAATCTTTTTAAACCACAATTCAAATACAGGGTCAAGAAACTCCAATTTTCCTTTTGGTCCGTCAATAATATCATTATTTATAAGAATACTCTTATTCTTTAGTAACCTGAGTTCGAAATAATAA